>JBAVPI010000984.1:0-12872 GCA_049692915.1 Pyrinomonadaceae bacterium | reverse complement strand
TCATCACTTAAGTTAAAAACTACCATCATTGGCCCGCGAAGGCATAACCGCTACCTCCTTTTACATTACCGGAGCAGCGTTTGACGGTAGGCTGTTTCGTCTGCTGAGTGCCGGGACGGGACGGCGGCACGAGACAAGGGAAAACAGGGAGAAGTTTCGTCACGGGGCTTCACCCTTCCATCAGTGCTCCATCTGTGTTTTCGGTCAGCAGTGAAGCGGGGTCGCTCACCAAAAATTCCCGCACTCTCTCATCATGGCAACCATCAGGAGTTACAACCAAGCGCCGGACTTAACCGCACAGGATCAACGTGCGCCTGTGCCTGCGGAAACTTTCAATGCGTGCGTCTTGGTGGTGGAAGAACATGAAGACACGCGCTTCATGCTCAAAACCATACTTGAGTTGCGCGGCGGCATCAGCGTGATCGAAGCGGAAAACGGCGAGATGGCGGTTGCGCTGGCAGAGAACGTCCATGTTGACCTCATCCTGATAGACTCCGACCTCCCGTTGCTCGACGGATACGCGGCGACGCGCCGCATACGTGAACTCACATCCACGCGTGAAGTCCCGATAGTCTTTCTCTCCGGCCACGCCCAGCCTGCGGCTGAAGCCAAAGCGTTCGCCGCCGGATGCAACGATTACCTTCTCAAGCCGTTTGCCTTAGGCGAACTCGGCAGCCTGCTTGAACGATACCTTGCGCACGCCAAAGCAAATTAGTAAACCGACGCGAGATCGGCAGAGGACTTCCGCTATGAGTCATTTGATTCTTTCACGACAAAAACTCTTCGGGTTGCTTGAACTCGACGCGGCGGGGATGGTGCTGTACTCAAGAATAGAGACGGAGGAAGCCTCAGACGATTCACCATCCGATGTGACGGGTCATAATTTCTACTCCGAAGTTGCCACCTTCCTGAACGTCGAAGAGTTTCATCAACGTCTCGACATGTTCGGCAGGAGCAGCGAACACGCCAACAGCTTTGTCTTTAACTGCAACTACGAAGACGGCGCAGTTCCGGTGAGAGTCCTTCTGGCGCGCATTCGCGAGCGTACAAACGGCGACCACACGCAATCATTGCTCGTGCATATCAAGAAAGCCGATTAGCTTTTCATGGGGAGAGAAAAGGGCCGGCGTTAATGCCCATCCTTAGTCAAACCTGATGCCTGCGCACCGATTTTCCAACGTGAGAGGTAGGCCGGACGAGGCGCATAAAGCGTCGCGACTTAATCCACCATGTTTGATGAGTAACGGCTGACTAACCCGTCTATAAGAGTGAAGTCAACGGGTTTTGGGATACACCCCGTGCATCCGGCGTCGAATGCCCTCTGCTGCCATTCCCGGTTGCAATTCGCGGAGAACGCGATGATGGGCACGGCCTTCGTCTTGGGATGGGAAAGTATCTCGCGCGTGGCATCGTAGCCGTTAAGGACGGGCATCTCCAAGTCCATCAGAATGAAGCTGAACGCCGTCCGCGCCGCGATGTTGACGGCCTCTTGACCGTTCGCAGCCTCGACCACGCGACAGCCTTTCATCTCCAACAGCGCCCTGATGAGTTCTCGCGTGTCGGCGTAGTCGTCAACGACAAGGACAGTTAATCCACCTGCTTGTTTCACTTTGCCGGAGCCTCTCTGTGGATGTGACCAGTGGCTCTTTATATCACGCATGAACTCTACTTCCTACAAAATCGGGAAGAGGTGACAGGTTAACCACACAGTTTTAGACACAAAGAAGGGGCGAGAATTGTCCACCGAAAATCTCCACACGCTGGCGGCACTTATTAGACGGGAACGCGATACCTTACTCACCGAATGGCGGCAGGAGGTACAACAGCTTTCCGTGGCGCATAAGCTCGACGTGCCGACTCTCAACGACCACATTCCGGGTTTACTTGCGGAACTGGCCGATGAACTGGAAGCACATGTTGACGAGTCAATGATCGGGGAATTAAAGAAGAACTCCGTCACTCATGGCCTTGATCGTCTCCGCCTCGGCTTCGACGTTGAAGAGGTCGTGGCGGAATACAACGCTTTGCGCGGTGTCATCCAAGACTTAATCGAAAGACATGACCTGAGTTTGCGCGGGCCTGTCAACCGCGCCATTAACCGCGTCATCGACATGTCAATCGGTCTCGCGGTGAAGACCTACGCCACGCAAAAAGCTCTGGAGATACAACAGCGGCGTGAGGAGCACTTGGCCTTCGTGGCCCACGATCTGAGGACTCCGCTTTCAGCCATCGCGATGGCTGCCAAGATGCTCGAAGTTAAGCTGCCCGACATCGTAAAGGACGAGCAGGCCGCCACATTACTCGAAACCATGCATCGTAACGTCAGACGCTTAAACTCACTCGTCATCAAAGTAGTGCAGGAAGAAGCAAATCTGAAGGGGCAGGTGCATGAGAAACTGGCGCGGCGGGAAGTAAAGCTGAGGCCGCTGGTCGAAGTGCTCATGAGCGACCTGAATCCGTTGGCCGCCGCTTCCAACCTGAGTTTGGTCAACAGAGTTCCTGAAGAGTTGACGGCGTTCGCCGACGCCAACATGTTGACCCTTATTTTTCAGAACCTGATCTCTAACGCCATAGACTACACCCCGAACGGAGAAGTCATTATCGGAGCGAAGACCAAAGAATCCGCCGGCGTCGAATGCTGGGTGAGCGACAACGGCGCGGGCATTCCGGCAGACCGGCGGGAGAAAGTATTCGACAAATTAGAGACTGATCCTGATAAGGAAGGCGGCATGGGACTCGGCCTCGCCATCGTCAAGCAATTCGTCGAAGCCCACGGCGGTCAGGCGACGGTTGAGAGTGAACTCGGTCAAGGCTCGACGTTTCGCTTCACTATTCCTTCCAACAATGGATAAGGCTAAGAACACTAATAAATCACTCACGCTCGACGTTGGAATTCCTTGTCATAATAAACATTCCGTTTTAACCTAACCCCGCAAAAACACACGGAGACCGTCACTGCCCGTTGTCTTCGTCGCCGGTCATAGCCCTTGATTGCATTCCATCAGCCAACGGAATTTCTATCCGTCAGGCACAGTTCCGGCATCACCGACACTTACCTGCCGCAGTTGTCGGACAGTGAGTTTCAACCTGCTTCCGCGAGGTGAATCAGATGAACAAGTTCGCCGCTTCCACATCGAGAGGGCTGCTCGCACTGAGCTTTCTGATGGTCGTCGCTTTGTCGGCCTCATACGCGTCCGCGCAGCAACAGGTCGGGTACGTCTTGGAGATTAACGGCAAATGGTTTTTGGACGGCAACGCGCAACTCGCCAAAGGGCGCGTGCTTCCGGCGGGGGGCACGATCTCTGCTCAGTCGCCGACGGGGGACGACTACATCGTGATCGTCAACCTCTCAGGCCGACGCATCATCGCGCGGCGAACTTGTCGCGACTCCGACGAGTGCAATCATCCGATCAAACTCCCGCGCACCGTCGCCTCCGAGCCTTCGACGATGAACGTCTTCATGTCGTCGCTGATGAACCTGCTCGGCGGCGAGCCTGACCGCTACGCAATCGGCACGAAAAGAGGCGGAGACTTGCCCGATGCGGTCGTGCAATTAAAGGACGGGGCGCTCGATCTCCGTCCCCTGTTCGAGTCTAAGGGAAAGGGCACGTACTACCTGCGACTGCGTGCGATTCCACGCGAGGGCAAGCCTTCGGGCGGAAAGTGGACGGGGCCTCTCACGTTGAATTGGGAGCAGACTAAGCCCGCGACGGTTTCGGCATCCGGTCTTCAGCCGGGACTCTACGAGTTGGCTCTGCTGGATCGCGACGGCGACGACTATTTACCGTCGGGTGCGAGCGCGTGGGTGCTCGCAGGTAAGCCCGAAGAGTACGGCAAGATGGCCGCTTCGTTTCAGGAGGCCGTGGCGTTGACGCGTATGTGGGGAGCAGATGTTACGGCGGAGGGCGTGCGGGGTTTCCTGCGCGCGCAACTGGATCGTCTGGCAACCAAGTCACCGGCGTAAGGCCCAATCAAGATGGTCAAGAAAAAGAGAAGGGCGGGCCGTCTGCGAACCAAAACGAGCGAGGCGGAAGAGAGGCCGAAGGTCGGATTGTGGAGACGCTTGCTCAGGATTATTCCCGCCGTCTTCGTCACCTTTCTGCTCGTGCTGCTCTTCAGCCGCCTCGGCGTCCTCCATAAATTGCAGACGTTCGTTTCAGACACCATGATGCGCTTGAACGCACCGCCCGCGCCGAGCGACGTGGCGATTGTTGACATCACGGACGAGGACTACAAAGAAATTTTCGGAGGTAAAAGTCCTCTCGACGCCGCGAAGCTGCGGCTGCTGATAGACCTCATCGCGCGCGGCAACCCGAAAGTAATCGCGGTGGACATCAGCACCTCTGCGGAGGGGTTTAAGGAGATAGGGATAGACGACAGGTGGCCTCCGGTGGTCTGGGAGCGAGACCCTCTCAAAGTTCCGGAGTTCGAGGACGAGCCGCCCGAAGCGTTGGATGTGCTGGGGGGGAGAGACCCGCGGCTTAATGATAATTCGGGAATGCCTCTCCTGTTCGACGACGCCGAGGACGGAATGACGCGTCGTTATCGTCGGCTCATCAAGACGGCTGACGGCAGTCTGCTGCCTTCGTTCCCGTGGGCCATCATCAGCAAATTCCCGACGGCCAAAACTTCCGAACTGACGGCTTCCACGGATAAATACTTTATCCGTTACGCGGGCGACGCCGAAGGCACACACCGCTTCAACCTCACGGCTTCAAGGCTCATCGAACTTTCCAAAGGGGCGGGTTTGCCGGAGGACAACCCGTTAAAAGATAGGATCGTTCTGCTCGGCGGAACCTACGGCGACGACGACAAGCATTTCACGCCGCTCGGACGGATGGACGGGATACAGGTCATCGCGCAGGTCGTCGAAACGGAATTGCAGGGCGGGGGGGACAAGGCTCCCAATCACGCCGCGATCCTGCTGCTGGAAATCTTCGAGGGCGTGCTCGTCATCCTTTTGTTCCACGCCTTTCACTCGTTGGGTTTCGTCAAGGCGACTTTGCTCAACCTCTTATCCGTGCTCGTCATCGCGGTGATTTGCAGCTATCTCGCGTTCGGCTCGATGTCACGGGCCACGTTCTTTATTCCGGTGTTGATCTGCGTGCTCATCTACGAGTTTGCGGTCGAGTATCGCGTCGAACTGGTCAAAAAACTTTCGGGGATAACCGGCGGTGAATCGCATGACATTCATTGATGAAAGCTCTGTGAGTTCACCGATGCTTAAACGTCGCGCCGCCCGTCCGCTGTTCACCCTCTTGGCCGCGCCTCTCCTCCTGCTCTGCGTGCCGCATGAAAGCGCGCCCGCGGCACAGTCAAACGTAAAATCGCCGGGGCCGATTCAGCCGAACGTGCGAAACAATCAACAGTCAACATCGGAGGAAGCTTTGGCCGAAGCCGCGCGTTTAATCAGGGAGGCCGAAGAACTCAACAGGCAGGGGCAAGTTGATGCCGCCAGAGGGTTGTTGGAACGTGCGCTGGCGATTCGCGAGAGAGAGCTTACGGCTGACGATGCACTGATGTTCGTGCCGCTCATCAATCTCGCGATGTTGTATGAAATGAAGGGCGACCATGCGCGCTCGCTGCCGCTCATCGAGCGAGCGCTGTCGAACGTCGAGAAAAATCTTGGGCCTGAACATCTTCGCGTCGCAGGGGTGCTCGACGATCTTGCGGACGTGTACCGGAGGCAGGGCGAGTACGCCCGCGTCGAACAATTACTGCAACGTGCCTTAGCGATTCGTGAGAAGGCGCTCGGAGTTGACCATCCCGACGTTGCCGCATCGGCGAACAAACTCGCGGTGGCGTATCAATCGAATGGTAAGTACGTGAAAGCCGGGTTGCTCTTTCAACGCGCTCTGGCGATTCGCGAGAAGGCGCTCGGAGTTGACCATCCCGACGTTGCCGATGTGCTGACCAATCTCGCCGCAGCGTATCAGGCGGATGGCGACTACACACGCGCCGAGCCGCTGTATAAGCAGGCTCTGACGACCTACGAAAAAGCTTTTGGATTTGACCACCCCCAGATCGTGGGGGCGCTGAACAATCTCGCAACTTTATATCAAGAGAAGAGCGACTATGCGCAGGCCGAGCCTTTATACCTGCGCGCTTTGAAGATTGAGGAAAAGACGGTTGGCGATAAACATTTTATTGCCACCATGCTGAACAATCTCGCCTCGTTGTATCAGGCGAGGAACGATTACGCGCGTGCGAAGTCAACCTATCAACGCGCTCTGGATATTTACGAGAACGCACTCGGAGCTGGTCATCCCGATGTTGCCATCACGCTCAACAATCTCGGCGGGTTATATCAATCGGAAGGTGATTACAGACAGGCCGAACTGCTGGACGAGCGCGCGCTGAATATTATGGAGAACGTGCTCGGAGCCGGTCATCCTGAGGTCGGCACGGCGCTCAACAATCTCGCCGAGCTATACGTGGAGATGGGCGCATACGAGCGGGCAGAGCCGCTCCTGCAACGTTCGCTGGCGATTCGCGAGAAGGCGCTCGGCGCGAGGCATCCGGATGTTGCGGGTGTGCTGTACAACCTCACGGGCCTGTACGTGCTGAAGGGAGATGCGGAGAGAGCCGTGAGCTTCATGGCGCGTGCCAGCGAGATCAGAGAATACAATCTCGATCTCATTCTCGGCAGCGGGTCAGAGAATCAGAAGCAGCTTTACATCAAGTCGCTCGCCGGAGAAACCGATAGTTCCATCTCTCTACATCTTCAACAGGCCCCGAACAATCCTGCGGCGCTACGCCTCGCGCTGACCAACATTCTACGACGCAAGGGGCGTGCTCTCGACGCCATGACCGACCAGATCGGAGCGTTGCGCCGCCGTCTCGACCCGCAAGACCGCGCGCTGCTCGACCAACTCTCGGACGCACGCGCGCAACTCTCCGCTTCCGTGCTCAGGGGCGCAGGCCCGAACGATCCCGCGCAACACCGCGCCGCAGTTGCGCGACTCGAAACGGAGGCCGCGCGTTTGGAATCACAGGTCAGCGCCAGAAGCGCGGAGTTTCGCGTCGAGTCACAGCCGGTCACGATTGAGCGTGTGCAGGGGGCTGTCCCGGCGGATGCCGCATTGATCGAACTCATCACCTACCTGCCATTAAATCCAAAAGGTAGAGAGGGTAAGTTGTGGGGTAGAGAGGGCGAGTTGTGGGGGAAACGGCGTTATGCGGCTTACGTGCTGCGGCGCGAGGGCGCGGCGGCGTTCGTTGATCTGGGGGAAGTCGTGCCGATCAATCGCCTCGTCGGGCAACTGCGTGTCGCACTCTTCGACCCCGAAAGCACGAACGCCGGACAGCTTGGGCGCGCGCTCGATGAACTCGTCATGCGGCCCGTCAGAAAACTTACGGGCACGGCGCGACAACTCCTCATCTCACCGGACGGGGCTTTCAACCTCGTGCCCTTCGATGCCCTCGTGGACGAGCACGACCGTTACCTGATTGAGAGCTACTCGATCAGCTACCTGACGAGCGGAAGGGATTTGTTGCGACTCGAAACGCAAGCGCAGCCGAGAGAGGGGATGGTCGTGTTCGCCAACCCGCTCTTTGATTTCAACGTCGGCGGCAATCAGACCAAAAACTCGACTCCGGCGAATCGCGTCGGCGCTCCCGTCGTCGTGACGGGGACGAGCGCGACCCCGGCCACTTCTCTCGGACGCCGCTCGATTGACGTGACGACGGGAACTTTCCCGCCGCTCAACGGCACGGCAAAAGAAGCGCAGGCCATCGCCGCGCTCTTTCCCGGCGTCAAGCCTTTGATTGGAGCGGCGGCCACGGAATCCGCGCTCAAACACGTCAGCGCTCCGCGCATCCTGCACATCGCGACGCACGGGCGCTTTCTGCAAGACCAGCCTGAACAATCGCCAGTGAAGAACGGGCCGGGGATTGGCGTGGGAATCAACAGTGGCCTGACGGGTGTGGCGGGTGCCGTCGGCGGCGAGAATCCACTGCTGCGTAGTTTTCTCGTGCTGGCGGGAGCCAACCGGCTGGACGGCGGCGCGGGCGAAGACGGCATGCTGACGGCTTTGGAAGCTGCCGGGTTAGACCTCTGGGGGACGAAACTCGTGGTGCTCTCGGCCTGTCAGACGGGCGTGGGAGAAGTGAAGAATGGCGAGGGCGTCTATGGGTTGCGGCGTGCTCTGGTGCTGGCCGGGGCCGAAAGCGAGTTGATGAGTTTGTGGCCTGTCTCCGACGAGGCGACGGGCGAGTTGATGTCGGAGTATTACAAAAGGCTCAAGGCCGGTGAAGGAAGGACGGAGGCGCTCAGACAGGTACAGTTGAAGATGCTGCGAAGCAAAGATCGAACGCATCCTTACTTCTGGGCGAGCTTTATCCCGGTCGGAGATTGGCGAAGTCTGGATGGAAAATAGACGTGGATAAAACCTCCGCATCGCAGGCGACCTCGCTCCGGTCTTCGACGCCCCCGCTCTGCGGCCTTAACAATCGCTCCCGAATTTGTTACTCTACGCCCCACTTCGATAGATGTTAGACGGCAGCGTTAGTTTTGTTGCCAGTACCTCAACTGGCAGCCCGCACGAGAAAAGTCAAAGTCCAGCCGAATACGGAAGGGTCGAGATAACTTTAATCGTGGAATCAGACGGTGCGCCCCGCATTCAGTCCACGCCCCATGCACCGTGAACACAGATCAACGCGAGTATCTGCGGCGCGAAGTGTGCTCCGCAAACCAGAAACGATAAGGCACTCCTCAATCGGCTAACATCGCGAGGCGTCGTCGTGTGTCTTCGGCAAACGAAGGCTTCACCTTGTGAAACTATCGGGCGACCTGTTGCCTTACCTCAACCGACCACCTATACGGAAGGATAAAGAATAATGCGTAAGAGTTTACTCGTGGCTTTAATGGGCGTGGCTTTGATAGTCGCCTCGATGTTCCCGGCCATGCGGTCGGACGCGGCCCGCGCGACGCGGATTCAGGAAGTTCCCGCCGGACGCCCGCGCGCCGGAGGGCGTGCGACGCTCCCCAACTATGACATCCGACTCGCCGGTAAAGGCGAGTTCATAGACACCGATCTCAATGCGGACACCATCTCGCAGACAGCCGCGCCGACGGCAGGCGTAGCGGTACAGGAGCGCGCCTCTGCGGTCGAGAATTTCCGCGCGAGCCTTCGTCCCGAAGCCGCGCAGAAATTGCGCGCGCAGGTCAACGAAGCGGGCGCGATGAAGAATTTCTTCGTCGAAGGCGAAACGCTCTCCGGGCCGCAGTCGGACACTCCCGATAACATCGCGCGCGGTTTCCTGAAAGGACAGGCCGACCTCTTCGCGCTGTCCGAGTCAGGCGTGACGACGCTCAAACTCGGTAAGGAAGACAACGATAGGGGCACAACTTTTCTCGATTACACGCAGACCGTCGGCGGGATCAAAGTTTTTGAAGGCAACGTGAAAGTGGTCGTCAACAAAGACGGGCAAGTCCTCTCCGTCCGCGAAGGCTTCCTCATCCCCGCTGACCAGAAGGTCAGGGTCAAGGCCGCGCTCACAGAGGCGGAGGGCATCGCCAAAGCCTTCGAGCATGCGGGCCGCAACGTGCTCGCGTCGTTCGCCGAAACGCGTATGCGCGCCGATAAGAGCGAAGCGTCAACTTTCGCCAACCCGCTCAGGCCCGACTACGAAGAGGTGTTGTCGGAATTGAACGTCGTGCGCGTCGGTCAAGCCACACGTCTCGCGTGGCACGTCTATGCTGATGTCGGCCCGAACGAGTGGTACGAAATTCTGCTCGACGCGCAGACAGGCGAACTGCTTTTGCGTCAGAACCTCTACGTGTCGGACGCGCAGGGCACGGTTTATACCGAAGACCCGGACGCGGGCGGGCGCTCGCTCGTCTCCTTCCTCGGCGACACGACCATCAACACCGCCGCTGGCTGGATGGGTACTTCGACCGTGACGACGGGCAACAACGTCGAAGCCTATCTCGACACGAACGCCGACAACGCGCCGGATGCCAACAACGGCACGAATTTGTCGAACGGTCACGCCTTCGCCGCCAATCAGGATTTCACCTTCCCCTTCTCGACAGCCGTTGATCCGCGCACGCAGCAGGCTGCGGTCGTGACGAATCTTTTCTACTACGGCAACTTCATGCACGATTTCTCGTACCGGCTCGGTTTCACCGAGTCGGCGGGCAACTTCCAGACGAACAACTTCAGCCGCGGCGGTACGGGCAACGACAGCGTGCGCCTCGAAGCGCAGGACGGCTCAGGCACCAACAACGCGAACTTCGCGACGCCGCCCGACGGCCAGCGCCCGCGCATGCAGCAGTTCCTGTTCACCGCGCCCAACCCCGACCGCGACAGCTCTGTGGACAGTGATGTGGTCTTTCACGAGTTCGGCCACGGCATCTCGAACCGGCTCATCGGCAACGGCGGCACCGGACTCTCCGGCACGCAGTCGGGCGCGATGGGCGAGGGCTGGTCTGACTACTGGGCGACGACCATCAACAACGATGGCGTGATGGGCGAATACGTGACGCTGGACAACGTGCGCGGCATCCGTCGCGCCGCCTACACAGTCCCCTCCGCCACCGTCCACGATTCTTACGCGGACGTGTGCGCGGGCGGCTGTGAAGTCCACAACGACGGCGAAGTCTGGGCCGCGGCACTCTGGGACTTGCGCACCTCGCTCGGCAAGACCATCACGGACAACATCGTCTTGAACGGCATGAAATTCACGCCCACGCGCCCCTCGTTCCTGAACGCGCGCGACGGCATCCTGCAAGCCGACCAGAACTTGAACGGCGGTGCTAACCGCTGCGCGATCTGGGCCGTCTTCGCGCGTCACGGGATGGGCGTCTCGGCGGTCGGCAACGACGGCACGACGCATACCGCCGCGACGAACGTTCCGTCGGACTGCGGCGGCGGGACGTGTACTTTCTCGATCAGCCCGACAAGCGCGAGCGTGGCGGCGGGCGGCGCGACGGGCAGCGTCAGCGTCACAGCGGGCGCGGGTTGCAACTGGACGGCGGTGAGCAACGCCTCGTTCATCACCATTACCTCCGGCGCGAGCGGCACGGGCAGCGGGACGGTTGGCTACTCCGTCTCCGCCAACACTGCTTCCACATCACGCACCGGCACGGCGACAATCGCGGGCCAGACCTTTACCGTGACGCAGGCGGGCACGACCGGCGGCGGCGGCACGGAACTGCTGACGAACCCCGGCTTCGAGACGGGCACGACGCCGTGGGTGTTAACCGGGCAGACCGTGCGCAGCACGGGCAGCTTCCCGCATTCGGGCACGGGCTACATGATTCTCGGCACCGTCAACAGCACGACCGACACGCTCTACCAGCAGGTGACGGTTCCGAGCGGCGGCGCGAACCTGAACTTCTGGCTCAACGTCACAACGGGCGAGGCGGCGGGCGCGCCCGTCTTCGACAGTCTCTTCATCGAAGTGCGGAACACTTCGGGGACGCTGTTGGGGACGCTGGCGACGTTCAGCAACCAGAACAGCGGCACGGCGGGCGCTTACGTGCTGAGAGGGCCTTACAACCTCGGTGGCTTCGCCGGTCAGACTGTGCGAATCCAGTTCCGCTCGACCACAGACGTTTCACTGCCCACGTCGTTCCGTGTGGATGACGTGTCGGTGAAATAAACCTTCTCTCTAACTTTGAACCCGGCCTCCTCAATTTTAAGGGGGCCGGGTTCTTTCATGTTTAAGTGGCCGGGTCTTTTATGACAATTCAACTCTTCAAGAACAACAGTCCGGTCTGTGTGAAGAAATTTTTCGCCGCCGCCATTTATCTTCAAACTCGCGTTCGCCTTGTCGTGCATATCTTTTAACGCTTCTCCCGCCGTTAACTTTCGTCCGTGTCACTTCGCTTAACCTGCCGCTGATGGTCGCCGCCTATGCACATGCCGTCTCTTGAAACCGCGCGCCTGCGCATCAGGCCGTTAACGATGAATGACATCGAAGATGTCCATCGTCTCCTCGATGTCGAACTGCGCGAGCCGGACGTGGACGCGGCGGGCACAGAGGCTCTGGCAGAACGTGAAAGATGGCTGCGTTGGACGGTTCTCAACTACGACGAACTGGCGTCGCTCAAACAGCCGCCTTACGGAGACCGCGCGGTCGTGCATCAACGAACCGGAGAGTTGATCGGCCTCTGCGGACTCGTGCCCTCTCTGGCCCCGTTCGGGCAACTTGCGCATCCCGGCGAAGCCGCGCCGCCGCCCGCTCTCTACACGAACGAGATGGGGCTGTACTATGCGTTCGCGCCCGCGCACAGGCGACAGGGCTACGCGACCGAAGCGAGCGCGGCGCTCGTCGAATTTGCCTTCGAGCAACTACGCCTTAAACGCATCGTCGCGACGACGACACATGACAACACCCCCTCCGTCCGCGTGATGGAAAAACTCGGCATGCGCATCGCGCGAAATCCGCACGCGGAGCCGCCGTGGTTTCAAGTCGCGGGAATTCTTGATAACTTAGTCGCGGCTACCTCCGAGAAGTAAACGAATCAACTTAATCTTGCCGTCCGCGCGCCGCCGTGTGCGCGCCGAGGAAAACAGTATGAAAAAGTCTCCGGTCACTGTCGTCAACATCCTACTGGTCGTCGCTTTTCTCTCGACATCGTTTGTCCCACGCGCGGCGTCGCAGGAAGCGTCGAAGCGTCGCGGCGTTACGCCGGAAGATTATTTCGCGTTCGAGTTTCTGAGCGATCCGCATCTCTCGCCCGACGGCAAACTCGTCGCCTACGTCTTGACGACGACGGATCAGAGGCAGAACCGGCGACAGTCGAACATCTGGATCGCGAGCGTGGACGGCAGCCGCCCGCCCAGACAGTTCACCACCGCCGCGCAGTCTTCGAGTTCGCCCCGCTGGTCGCCCGACGGGCAGTCGCTCGCTTTTCTCTCATC
>JBAVPI010000983.1:0-3858 GCA_049692915.1 Pyrinomonadaceae bacterium | reverse complement strand
CATCACGCGCGGGGCGGGCGACGCCCAGAGCAGGGCGGCGAGCGAAATTGCCAGAAGGCGCAAAGCGTTGGAATTCATCCCGGTTAAAGACGAGTCGGAAGCGTTCGGGCGACTGGCTCACGTTAACCGTAACGGCGCGGCGATGTCAAAAAAAGGCTAAGGGAGAGACGGTCTCTCCCTTAGCCTTTTTGATTAAGCGCTTAATGCGCGACTCATCTCGCGTCAGGCGGCTACCTTGCCCGTCGCCTGCGCCGAAAAACTTTGTCGCGCTTTGACGTAAGCCTCCAACGCTGTGCGCGTCGCGCCGCTCATGTTATGAAAGGCCGTCGGGTTCTGCTCGCGCATCTCCAGCAACCGCTCGTAAAACGCGTTCGGCTCGAACACGCCCGCCGCCTGTTCACTTTGGGCCGTGCGCGCGCCACGCTTTTTGTCCTTCATGTTCCGTTCTTCTTTCATCAACGCCCCTTTTATCTACAACGCTCGCGAGCCTCTCAAAAAATTTTACGCGGCCTGCGCTTGCTTGTCTGAATCGGCCTCGTCAAGTCGAACAATCCGACGCGCCTTAATTATGCCCGCAGCCTTCGGCCCGCCGCGACACGCGCACGCCGACATCAAAGGCAGCCCGCCCTCCGCAGGCCACGTCTCCGTGGCGTAAATGTCCGCGCCGCAATCTTCGCATTTCCCGATTCTGACATAAGCCGGGATAATCATTTTTGCTTCCGACATCATTGACCCCTCTGTTCTGCCGCACGCGTTTTTCGCACCCGGCGGCGAACATTTAGACGCCTGAACGACGTTCAAAGTTCGCCGCCGCGCGCTCTCGCACGATGGCCGTTTCAGCATTCCACAAACGGAGATTTGGCGCTATATTGTGAATCCAAGCTCGAATCATTCAAGATGATGTCTCTGAACCGCGCGCCGGATTAACACGCCGACACAGATTCGTCGAAAACTTTTTCGGAGGTGACATGTGATCGCACTTCGCAGCTTCGCGCGGCCCCTTTGCGGCCTACTGTTGCTCGCCTGCCTGCCGTCGGCAATCGCCGCGCAAACGTTCGGCATGGACGCGTATCAGGGCATGCGCTGGCGCATGATCGGCCCTTTCCGCGGCGGGCGCACGGTCGGCGCGACGGGCATCCCCACGCAGCCCAACGTCTTCTACATCGGCGTCAATAACGGCGGCGTCTGGAAGACGACCGACGCGGGGCGCACTTGGAAACCGCTCTTCGACGAACAGCCGACCGGCTCCATCGGCGCGCTCGCCGTCGCCCCGTCGAACCCCGACATCATCTACGTCGGCAGCGGCGAAGGCTTGCAACGTCCAGACCTCTCGACCGGCGACGGCGTTTACAAATCAACCGACGCCGGACAGACGTGGCGGCATCTGGGTTTGCGCGAAGGCCAGCAGATCGGCGCGATTATCGTTGACCCCCGCGACCCCAACCGCCTCTTCGTCGCCGTGCTCGGACACCCCTACGGCCCGAACACGGAGCGCGGCGTCTTTCGCTCGACCGACGGCGGCCAGACTTTCGAACGCGTGCTTTACAGGGATGAGAACACCGGCGCGATTGCGCTCGCCTTCGACCCGAATAACGCGCGCACCGTCTATGCCGACATGTGGGCCGCGCGACAGGGGCCTTGGGAGAACGGCTCGTGGCAGGGGCCGGGCAGCGGCCTCTTCAAATCAACTGACGGCGGCGCGACATGGAAACCGTTGACGAAGGGACTGCCGACCTTTGAGCAGGGGTTGGGACGTATCGGTTTCTCCATCGCGCCGGGCGACCCGAAACGAATCTATGCGAACGTGGACGCGCCGCAACTCGGCGGCGTCTATCGCTCGGACGACGCGGGCGAATCGTGGCAACGCGTCAACTCGGAGATGCGCGTGTGGGGACGCGGCAGCGACTTCGCGGAAGTCCGTGCCGACCCAAAAAACAGGGACATCGTCTATGCCGCCAACACCTCGACGTATAAATCAACGGACGGCGGTAAGACCTTCACGGCATGGAAGGGTGCGCCCGGCGGCGACGACTATCACACCGTCTGGATCAACCCGGACGACCCGAAGATCGTTCTGCTCGCGTCGGATCAGGGCGCGACCATCACCGTCAACGGCGGGCAGTCGTGGAGCAGTTGGTACAACCAGCCGACCGCGCAGTTCTACCACGTCATCACCGACAATCAATATCCTTACTGGGTCTATGGCGGGCAGCAGGAGAGCGGTTCGGCGGGCGTTGCGAGTCGCGGCGACAACGGCGCGATCACATTTCGCGACTGGCGCACCGTCGGCGCGGAAGAGTACGGCTACGTCGCGCCCGACCCGCTCAACCCGAACATCATCTACGGCGGCAAGCTGACGCGCTTCGACAAGACGACGGGGCAGGCGCAATCAATCGCGCCCGAAGTCGTGCGCAATAAATACCGCTTCCTCCGCACCGCGCCGCTTCTGTTCTCGCCCGTTGACCCGCACGCGCTCTACTACGCCGGCAACGTCCTCTTCAAGACGACGAACGGCGGCAACAGTTGGGAAGTCATCAGCCCAGACCTCACTCGCGAAACCACGGAAGTGCCTGAGAGCATCGGCGTCTATCGCGCGCCGGAGATGGCGAAGATGCCGCGCCGCGGCGTGATCTACACCGTCGCGCCTTCATATAAAGACGCGAAGACGATCTGGGCCGGGACGGATGACGGACTGATTCACGTCACGCGCGACTCAGGGAAAACGTGGGCGAACGTCACTCCGCCTGCGCTGACCGCATGGAGCAAGGTCTCCATCATTGACGCCGGACGCTTTGACGCCGCAACCGCCTATGCCGCCGTCAATCGCATCCGCCTCGACGACCAGCGCCCGCACATCTATCGCACGCACGACGGCGGCAAGACTTGGGCTGAGATTACCAAGGGGCTTCCCGGTGATGCGCCCGTCAACACCGTGCGCGAAGATTCGGAACGCAAGGGACTGCTCTTCGCCGGAAGCGAGCGCGCCGTCCATGTTTCGTTCGACGACGGGGACAACTGGCAACCCTTGCGCCTTAACATGCCCGCGACCTCGATTCGCGATCTCGTCGTCCACGGCGACGACGTGGTGGTCGGCACGCACGGTCGCTCCTTCTGGATACTCGACGACATCACGCCGCTTCGACAGTTAAACGCCGGGGCCGTCGCGTCCGACGCTTTCCTCTTCGCGCCGCAACTCGCCACGCGCGTGCGCCGCAACGTCAACACGGACACGCCGCTCCCGCCCGACGAACCCGCGGGGCAGAATCCGCCCGACGGCGCGATCATCAACTACTATTTGAAACGCGACGCGGACGCGCCCGTCACGCTCGAAATTGTTGACGCGCAGAACAAACTCGTGCGCCGCTGGTCGAGCGCAGACGCGCCCGCGCCCGTCAATGACAAGGAGTTCAACGTCCCTACTTACTGGTTTCGCCCCGCGCAGACGCTCTCCGCGAAAGCCGGTATGAGACGCTTCGTCTGGGACTTGCACTACCCCGCGCCGAAAGCGCAACGCTTCGACTATCCGATCTCGGCCATCTACAGAGACACGCCGCTCACGCCGCTCGGCCCATCCGTCATGCCGGGCCGCTACACCGTCAGGTTAACGGTCGCCGGACGCACGCTGACGCAAACGCTCAACGTTCGCATTGACCCGCGCGTCAAAACAACGGCGCAAGGTTTGAAGCAGCAGTACGAACTTTCGCTGGATGCTTACGAAGGGATGCGCCGGAGTTTCGACGCGCTCGAAGGGGTGCGCAAGCTGCGCGCGCAAATTAAAGAGATGCGCGCTCGCGCGGGGCAGAATGAATTGTCGCAGAAGCTCGCGGCGCTCGACGAACGCGCGGCGGCTTTCGAGAG
>JBAVPI010000982.1:0-2458 GCA_049692915.1 Pyrinomonadaceae bacterium | reverse complement strand
GCCGTCGAGCGCGCCGCCGCCTGTATCAAACGTTTCCGCTCGATTGCGGAGGCGCGCGGGGCCGAACGCATCGTCGCGATTGCCACCGCCTCCGTGCGTGAAGCCGACAATGCGGCGGAGTTCATCGGCGAGATGTGGCGACAGACGGGCGTCCGCGTCGAGATTCTTTCCGGCGTCGAGGAGGCACGTTTAATCGGCCTCGCCGCGTCTCGCGGATGCGCCGCGCGCGACGCGACGCTTCTCAATCTCGACATCGGCGGCGGCTCAACCGAAATCTCACTGATGCGCGAGGGCGTCCCTCTCGCGCTCTTCTCCGTCAAACTGGGCGCGGTCGGCTTGACCGAGCGTTTCATCGCGTCCGACCCGCCGAAGCAGAAAGAACTGCGGGCACTGCGCGAGGAAATCCACGCTGTGCTCGAACGCCCGGCGCGCGAGTTGCGGGGCGCGCGCTGGCGGCTCGTGACCGGCACGTCGGGCACAATCCTCGCCGTCGGCGAGGCGATGGAATCGGATTCCTCCGCCGGCACAGATATTCAAACGCAGAGCGCGCAACCCGCCGGCAAAGAGATCGCTCTCGTACAACTCGAAAATTTCAACGCGCGTCTCGCCGCGATGAGCGTGTCGGAGCGCAAGAGCTTGTCGGGCATCAGCGCGCAACGCGCCGAGATTGCCGTCGCCGGTGGGCAGATACTGGAAGGCGTGATGCGCGCGCTCAACATCAAAGCTTTGCGCACGTGCGAGTGGGCGCTGCGCGAGGGCGTCATCATTGATCGGCTGCGCGAGTTGGAGGCCGAGTTAAGTCCACCCGCGCCCGACGTGATTGACGCGCGTCTGCTTGGCGTGCACGCCGTCGGGCGGCGCTTCGGTTACGAGGAAGCGCATGCCAATCAAGTCGCGCGCCTCGCCGGAAAAATTTTCGACAATCTCGCGCGCGCGTACGGTCTCACGCGCCACCAACGCACGCTGCTCTCTGCCGCCGCGCTCCTCCACGACGTGGGCTATCACATCGCGCACGAGTCTCATCACAAGCACTCGCTTTATCTCATCAAGCATTCGGAACTGACCGGCTTTTCCGAAACCGAGCGCGCCGTCATCGCCAACGTCGCGCGCTACCATCGCGGCCCTGCGCCGAAAGAGCGACACGCCGAATACGCCGCGCTGGGCCAGCCCGACCGCGAGACCGTCTGCCGCCTCTCCGCCATTCTCCGCATCGCCGACGCCCTCGATAGAAGCTACGACGCGCGCGTGCGCAACGTGCGCCTCACGCGCTCCGGCGAAGTGGTCAACATCGGATTGTTTAGCGAACTCGACTGTGACAAAGAGATCACGGCAGCGCTTCAGAAGAGCGAGATGTTCGCGCAGGTCTTCAACTGCGCAGTGACCTTCAACACTCGTGCGCCGCAGGATGCCGTCCCCGTCAGAGCGACTCGAACATGATTTCGTCCACGTAGCACCAGCCCCACTCTTCGCCCGGCTCGAACGACTTGATGATGGGATGGCGCGTTGAGCGGAAGTGTTTCGTCGCGTGCCGGTTCTTCGACGAATCGCAGCAGCCGACGTGACCGCACGACTCGCAAAGGCGCAGATGCACCCATTCGTCGCCGGTCTTCAGACAGTCCTCGCACCCGTCGGCGCTCGGCGTGACTTCAAGAATTTGATCGAGGTGCGTACATTGCAGAGACACTTTTATATTTCCTCCTGAGTTCGTGCCGTCAGTATAATGGCAGCACGAGGTCGAAGTCTCGCGGCGTGGAAGGGAGAGGCATCATGACGGACGGGGTTCAAGAATTGCGCACCGTGTCGGGCGTCGTCACGGCGGTCGAGACGTTGGAAGGCGAGGGCTTTCTCGTGCGCAGGCCATTCCCGACTTACGCGCTTCTGGACTTCGATCCGTTCCTGCTGCTCGACGAGATGGGGCCGAAAGACCTCGCGCCCGGCGAGGCGAAGGGCGCGCCCGACCACCCGCATCGCGGCTTTGAGACGGTCACGTACATCCTCGAAGGCCGGATGGAGCACAAGGACTCCGAGGGGCGCGCGGGGAGCATCGGCCCCGGCGACGTGCAGTGGATGACGGCGGGCGCGGGCGTCATTCATTCCGAAATGCCGGAGAGCGCGTTCGCACGCACGGGCGGTCGCCTGCACGGCTTCCAACTCTGGGTTAACCTGCCACGTCGCGACAAGATGATGACGCCGCGCTATCAGGAAATCGCCGCCGCGAGCATCCCCTCGGCGCAGACGGAGGACGCGCTGGTGTCTGTGCGCGTGATTGCGGGCGAGTCGCTTGGCGCAAAGGCGGTCATCGAAACGCGGACGCCGATCACGTATCTGCACTTCACGCTCCGGCCCGGCGGGAGCATCGTGCAATCCGTGCCCGCCGAGTCCAACGCCTTCGCCTACATCGTGGACGGCGCGGGGCTGTTCGGCGCGGACGGCGAGCGAGCGGGCGACGGCCAGATGG
>JBAVPI010000981.1:0-7100 GCA_049692915.1 Pyrinomonadaceae bacterium | reverse complement strand
ACTGACGGCCTGCACCACGGTCGCGCCCGCGGCGGCGAGCGCGAGCGGAGTCAGCAACTCGCCCCGGTGCTTGATGACGACCTCGTCAATCAGATACTTGGAACTGGCCGGCAGCACCAGCCCGACGAGCCGGTTGACGATCATCAACCCCATCCCCAGCGCGAGACGATGGCGATGCGCCCAGACCAGATCACGCGCGTCGCTCCACGCTTGCGAAAGGGTGATGCGTTTCTTCTTTTTCTCGTCCGCCATCGTTTACGTTCCTCGAATCGTGGGCGCGAAAGTTTCAGGCCGTGGGCGCGCCCGCCGCAGGGCTGAACAGCTTGGCGAGCCAGTTGGGGCGACGCTTGACGGGCGGCGCGCTCGCACGCTCTTCGCGCGTCATGCGCTCGCGCAGCAGTTCACGATAATAATCCACACACGGCTGGCACGCGCCGTCCACGCTCGACCATTCCGGGTGCTCCGCGCGAATCGCATCGAGCGCGGGCTGCTCCAACGCGTCGTGCAGCGCGCGGTCGGTCAGCGTGCGACCACAGAGCAGGCAGCATTGCAGTCCCGGCGTGATGGCGGCTTCAGATAAGGTTAACTCCGGCGAATGGGTCAACGGCAAACTCATCGTTCCTCTCCCTCTTCAAGCTGACGCCGCGCGTGCGCCCCGAAAATTATCAAAGCGGACGAGCGGCGCGAGCACGCAAACCCGTGCGCCGCCCGTCGCTTCGGTAGCCTTTACGCTTCTTGCATTTCGAGCGCGGGATAGTCCGTATAACCTCGCTCATCACCGCCGTAAAAGGTCGAGGCTTCGGGTTCGTTGAGCGCCGCGCCCGAAGCGAAACGTTCGGGCAGATCGGGATTCGCGATAAAGAGTCGCCCGAAGCCGACGAGATCGGCGTCGCCCGACTCAAGCACGGCGTTACCCTTCTCGAAGTCGTAATTCTGCGCCGTGATGAGCGTGCCATGAAAGAGCGCGCGCAGGTGTCGCGTCGCGGAGACGGGCGTGCCGTCCAGCTTGAACATCTGCGGGTCTGTCGGCTCGACGACGTGCAGATAAGCCAGCCCGAAACGGTTGAGAGCTTCGACCACGTATCCGAAAGTGGCCGCCGGGTTCGAGTCGCTCATGCTGTTGAAAGCGCCGCCGGGCGAGAGCCGGATGCCGACGCGACCCGCGCCCCAGACATTCGCCACGGCTTCGGTCACTTCGAGCATCAAGCGTGCGCGATTTTCAATCGAACCGCCGTAGGCGTCCGTGCGCCGGTTCGAGCCGTCTTCAAGAAACTGGTCGAGCAGGTAGCCGTTCGCGCCGTGAATCTCCACGCCGTCGAACCCTGCGGCGAGCGCATTCTCCGCACCGAGCCGGAACTGCTCGACGATGCCGAGCATCTCCGCCGTCTCTAAAGCGCGCGGCACGACGAAAGCTTGCGGCCCGTCGGCGGTGAAGACCTGACCCACGGCGGCGATGGCCGAAGGCGCGACGGGGAGCGCCTCGCCGGGTTGAAGCGTCGGATGCGAG
This sequence comes from Pyrinomonadaceae bacterium, assembly GCA_049692915.1. Taxonomy (GTDB): domain Bacteria; phylum Acidobacteriota; class Blastocatellia; order Pyrinomonadales; family Pyrinomonadaceae; genus JAIVJG01. The sequence continues at coordinate 5,593 of JBAVPI010000981.1, read as the reverse complement.
ATGCGACCGACGTGCCACAGTTGAAGAAAGATGCGCCCGCCGCGCGCGTGTACCGCATCGGTGACGAATCGCCAGCCCGCCACCTGTTCGGGCGTGTGTATGCCGGGGGTGCTCGGATAGCCGACGCCCTGCGGCGAAACCTGCGTGGCCTCGGTCACGATCAATCCGGCGGAAGCACGCTGCGCGTAATACGTCGCGCTCAAGGGCGCGGGCACGTTCCCCGCACCGGCTCTGCTTCTAGTCATCGGCGACATCACGATGCGGTTCGCAAGCCGTAGGCCGCCGACCTTTACGGGCGTCAATAGATTTACGTTGCTCTTCATCATCCTCTCCATCGCGACGGGCCGCTTCCGTGAAGTTCACTTCCGTGGCCCGTCGTCTTAAAAGTTTCCCTGCCGGATTTCTCGACCGGCGCTGAAACGTGCGGCGGTCGCGCTCAACGGGTCTCGTTGATGCCGACGCTCAGGCGCTCGCGACCGTCTTGTGTTTGTCGAGCAGGCGGGAGATGTTCTCCTTGCTCGTCGCGCCGACGATGCGCTCCTCTTCCTTGCCGCCCTTGAAGAGAATCAGCGTCGGGATGCCCTTGATGCCGTAACGTTGCGAGATGGAAGGACTCTCGTCCACGTTGAGCTTCACGACGCTCACCTCGCCTGCATATTGTTCCGCGACGGCCTCGACGGTCGGCGCGAGCATACGACACGGCGCGCACCACTCGGCCCAGAAATCCACCAGCACAGGCTTGTCCGACTGGAGAACCTCCTTCTCGAAAATTTTGTCACTGACTTCGGCAACATGCTTGCTCATTGATTTTTCACTCCTTAGATTTTAATCAGCTTTGAGTCGGCTCGATACTTTTCAATCCTGCACCGTTCATCGCAGCACTGTTCATACGTGAACCGATTGATGAAATTTTTTTAGGACGACGCCTCGCCAAAGCGTCGCAGGTATTCCGTAAATACCGCGCGCTCTTCGTCCGTAAAGTCTTCCAGCAGTTCGCGCTCCAACGCCGCCAGCGCACGACCTCCGGCCTCGTAACGTCGCAGCCCCTCTTCGGTAATCGCGGCGAGCACGGCACGCCGGTCTTCCGGGTGATCGGCGCGCTTGACGAGACCGTCAGCTTCGAGCCTGTCCACCAACTGCGTCATATTGGATTTGACGCACGACGAGCGCTCCGCGAGACGGCTCAAAGGCAGCGACTCGCCCGCTTTGACGAGGTGATTGAGCACGCCGATCTTCGCCAGAGTCAGTCCCGACTCGGCGAGCGCGGCTTCAAGTCTCGTCTCGACGCGCTGGGAAACCTGCAAAAGTATTGCCCAAAACGGCGAATCCGCCTCTGTTTTGGCGATACAGCTTTCGTTCATAGGTGAACTATACGCCGCTGAACCATTCTTGTCAAGCGGGTCTTAAACTTTCCGTTTGTCATCCCTCGCTGAGCTTGAACATTCGCGCTTCTCCATATATTAATCAAGCCCTGTTCTTACAGTTTTCGACGAAGTTCTTCCAGTTTTCGACGAAGAAGGTCTCCATGTTATTGAGTCGAGAGCAAGCGCGTGCCTTGATGCTCGCCGCACAGGGGTTAGATCGCCGACCCGCGAAGAAGGCGACGAAGCGCGACGTGTTGCGCGTCATACGGCGGATGGGCGCGCTCCAGATTGACACGATTCAGGTCGTCGCGCGCAGCCCGTACCTCGTCCTGTGGAGTCGCCTCGGCGATTACAATCCGCGCTGGCTCGAAGAGCTTTTGGACGAAGGCGCGATCTTCGAGTACTGGTCTCACGAAGCGTGCTTTCTTCCCGTCGAAGACTTCGCGCTCTATCGTCACCGGATGCTCGACGCGGAATCAATGGGATGGAAATACTCGAAGGCTTGGGTTGCGGCGCACAGGCTGGAGGTCGAAGCTGTGCTCGCGCATGTGCGCGAACGCGGGGCGGTGCGTTCGTCCGACTTCGAGCGGACGGACGGCAAGGCCGGCGGTTGGTGGGAATGGAAGACGGAGAAGCGCGCGTTGGAATCACTCTTCACCGCAGGCGAATTGATGATCGCGCGACGGCAAAATTTTCAGAGGGTCTATGACCTGCGCGAGCGCGTGCTTCCCCGTTGGGACGACGGGCAGCTTCCACCGCTCGAAGATGTGAAGCGGACACTAACGTTGAAGGCCGTGCGCTCGCTCGGCGTCACGACGGCGCGCTGGGTCGCAGATTATTTCCGCACGTCCAAGCGAGAGACGCTGGCGTTCGTCTCCGCGCTCGCCGACGAAGGCGCGTTGCTTTCCATCGAGGTCGAGGGATGGACGGAGACGGCCTTCGTTCATCCAGACAATCTTAAACCGGCGAAAGCCGTGATGACGGGCGCGATAGAGCCGGAGTTAACAACTTTGCTTTCGCCCTTCGACCCGCTCGTGTGGGATCGCGAGCGTGCGCGCGTGATGTTTGATTTCGATTACCGGCTCGAATGCTACACGCCCGCGCCGAAGCGTCGTTACGGATATTTCACGCTGCCGGTGCTGCGACGCGGCGCGCTCGTCGCTCGCCTCGACGCGAAGGCGCATCGCAGGGAAGAAGTTTTCGAGATTAAGTCGTTGTATCTCGAACCGGGCACGCGTGTGAACGACGGGTTGATCGCCGACATCGCGGGGGCGGTGCGTGAATGCGCCGCGTGGCATCGCACGCCGGAAGTTATCGTTCGCGAGTCAGAGCCGCCGGGCGTGGCCGCGCGACTCCAACGCGCCATCAGACGCGAAGCCCTGCGCACGCGTTCGTGAAAATTCGCGGGCGCAAGGCACGCATGAAATTTCAAGGCGGCGGCTCGACGTGACGATTCAAAGCGTCCGCGCTGAGAGCGCTGTTCGGAGTGAGCGCGCCCTGCAATGCTTCTGAAGCGTCCAAGCTTAGAGACGCTTCAGAGCATAGGCGGCCAGCTTCTTCGACTTTTCAATTTTAACGTCCGACGCGCCGGGGCCGCCGACGCTGACGCGGACGAAGGCATCCTTCTTCAACACGTAGAGCGCGCCCGCCTTGTCGTTGCCGAGCCAGAAGGCTTCGTCGCCGACGCCCGCCACGGCACGCGGCTCGCCGCCGCCCTCCTTTTCTTCTTCTTCCTCTTCTTCATCCTTTCGCTTCTCGTGAAAGCGCCCGCGCCAGAACTCCTTAATCGCATTCTTCTTCGCATCGCCGGGACGACGACGGTTCAACTCGAAGCTGACCGAGTTGGCGAAATTCTCCGCCGTGTAAAAACATTGCGAAGAGGCGAACGGCCCATCGGCGCGGGTGCTGCCCTGCGCATTCGCGACCTTATCATTCTGCACCGCTTCGACCTCCGCCGCGCTGATGAGGGCGCAGGCGTCGGACTCCGCTTTCGTCTCTGATGTAGGAGCAGGCGGGGGAGCGTCGGCGGCTGCCCCCGGTGTAGCGTTCGGCGTCGCGGTCTGCGAAGCGTTGGCCGTCGGCGCAGACTCCTGCCGTCGCCGTTGGTTTGCGGACTGCGAGTCGCAGCCGTCGGCGAGCAGCAGGGAGAAGCCCAGCAGGAAGATGGAAAGTTTGGCAGACATCGAAACGCTCCTCTTGATTTTATTCTGAAAATCCTTCCCCGTCTGTCGTCGAGACAAACGAGGGAAGGATTTTCAAGTCGTCATGACGAACCGGGTCACCTTGATTGCTACTGGCTACAGCCGAAGGCTTCGACTTCGACGATGCGCGAGAAATGCTCGCGCGCGTTCAGGACGTTGATCCTGATTTTCGAGGTCGTCACATTCGGGAACGTCAGTGCTCGGAGCACCCTGTCGTTACCTCTGATCTGGCCGCCCGGCACCGTGACCCAGTTCGTGCCGTCGAAGTATTGCACATCGTAATCAATCAAGCCGTAGAGACCGGCGGTCATTTCAGGCGTCGGCTCCTGCGGATTGCGGAAGTCGTCCTGAAGCGTGTAGACGCGAATCTCGCTGATGACCTGCGAGCCGTTGAAGTTGATTTGCAGATAGTCGGGAAAGAGGTCACGCGTCTCGTCGTTCCAGCCGCCGCCGTTCTCCCAGTCCATCCCCTTATGGTCGCCGTCAATCGCGCCGTCTGTCGAGTAGTTGCGGCTCGTGTAGGTGGACGAGGCTTCGGCGGTCGCGCCCGTGTCCTTGTCCGCCACGTTGACGCGGCAGGCGAGGTTGTTGATGACGAGGTTGTCAACGAACCAACCGGCATCCACGCCGTTCGCGGTCGCCGCGTCCGAGGTCATGCGGAAGCGTATGAAGACGGGCAGACCGTTCGGATTGTGGATGCCGCCCGGCGCGAAATTGCGCAGCACGGCGCGGACGTGATGCAAACTCTTGACGCCCGTATAGGCGCGGCGTCCTTGAAGCGCCGAACCCTTTTGTCCGCCCGCGGGCAGGCTGCCGTCGAGGCGCGCGTTGTAGTAGCCGTCAATCAGGTAGTCGCCCAAATCCCAGACGGTCGTGTTGTCGGGAAACGGCGTCGCGTCCGCCTGCACGAACGGCCCGCCGACTTTGATCTCCAGAACGCCGCCGTCGAAGCCCGCTTCGGCGTTGATGGTGTTGTCGAACTCCATGATCGAGGTCGCGGTCAGCATGCTGGCGGGCGCGGACGGATTATTGAACGGCCCGATCTGCGTCGAGAAGTCGCTCGGCCCGCCGTGGCCCGTGCCGCCCGGATCGGGCAGTCCGTTTTCGTGGCCGGGGCTGAAGTCGGGCGCATACATCTTGCCGACGGACGGGTTGCCGAGGTTCGCGACCGTGATGCGTTGGAAGACGGGCGTCGCCTGATTCGGGTTCGTCGTGGACTCTGTGAGCGGAGCAGTGAAACGGTTGTCAGCCGTCGCCGCCTCGAAATTTTCGAGCGCGAAGGGCGGAGCCGAAGTCACCTGCGGAATCGTCGGAGCGTTGAACCTGACCTGCAAGTTCCCCGTGTTGTTCGTGTCGAGTTTACCGTTGTTCGTATCGCGCGCCTGCACGATGTAGTAGTAGGGCTGCGCGAGGTCGAGGCCCGCATCCACGTAAGACGTGCCGGTGACGGTCGCGATTTTGTTCGAGGCGTCCGGCGTGAAAGTGGGGTCTTGCGTCGAGTTTCCGTGCTGGATGTGCGCGACGCGGTACACGTCATAGACGATGTTCGCCGAAGCGTTGAGCGAGGTGGCAGCGCCCCAACTGAGCACGAGCCGCGAGCCGTCGCGGATATCGTCCACGCGGTCAACGCCGCTGAAGAGAGGCGCGGGCGTGACGGTCGTGCCTGCGACGAAGACGCTTCCCGTGTTGGCGCTGCCGACGCAAAGATCGTTGCGACTGGCGCGCACCTGATAAAAGTAGGTGCGATTGCCGGGAAGCCCCGCGTCGTCGTAGGTGGTTTGCGTGGCCGGAATTTCCGCCACCTTGACGAAGGGGCCGGCGGCGCTGTCGCCGCGCGAGATGATGTATTTTGTCGTCGCGTTCGCGCCCGAAGGAGCGCCCGTGATTGTGACGCGCGCCGTGTTGTTCGACGGGTTCGAGAGTGCGAACGCGGGCGGCGCGAGCGGGCCGGAAGTTTCGCATTCGGTGACGCCCGCCGGAACGCTGAAATCTTCGACGATGACAGGCACGCTCTGCGAACCCTGATCG
>JBAVPI010000980.1:0-2721 GCA_049692915.1 Pyrinomonadaceae bacterium | reverse complement strand
CCCCCTCCATCGCCGGCTGCGGTTCGACCGCGACAGCGCGCGTGGGCGCGTCTAGGAGCGGCAGCGTGACGGTAAAGCTGCTGCCGAGACCCTCCCCGCCGCTCTCGACCGAAACCGTGCCGCCGTGTACCTCGACGAAACTCTTGACGAGCGCCAGCCCGATTCCCAGTCCCCCGTAAACGCGCGTCGTCGAGCCGTCGGCCTGACGAAAGCGCTCGAAGACGTGCGGCAGGAAGTCAGACCCGATGCCGCGTCCCTCGTCGCTGATACGAACGCGCACCGCGCCTTCGCGCGTCTCGCACTCCACGCGCACGCTCTTTCCGGCGTCGGTGAACTTGACGGCGTTGTTGAGGATATTCCAGAAGACCTGCACGAGCCGCGTCCGGTCGCCGGAGACGAACATGTGCGCGTCCGCATCGCAGGCCGCGACCTCCAACAGCTTGACGTTGCGGCTGTCGGCCTGCGGGCGGACGGTTTCGACGGCCTCGTGCAGGACGGTCGAGACTTCGACCGGCGCTCGCTCGATGTTCATCTTGCCGCTCAGGATGGACGACATGTCGAGCAGGTCGTTGATGAGGCGAGAGAGAGACTGCGAGTTTTTCTCTATGACCTGTAGGCCGTGGCGCATGTCTTCTTCGTTGATGCGCCCGTCGCGAATCATTTGCAGCCAGCCGATGATGGGCGTCAGAGGCGTGCGCAGTTCGTGCGAGAGCGTGGCGAGAAATTCGTCCTTCGCCTTGTTCGCCTCCTGCGCGCGGTTGTAGAGACGCGCGTTGTCCACGGCGAGGGCCACGCGCCGCGCCAGTTCCTGCGCGAACGTGAGGTCGGCGGGAGTGTAAGCGCGTTCGGATTCGGTGATGCCGAGGGTCAGCGCGCCGACGGTGCGCGAGTGCGCGCGGAGCGGGAGCGTCATAAAAGACTTCGTGCCCAGTTCACGCAGCAGTCGCGCGTGCTCTTCGTCGCCGCGCGCGCAACGCTCGATGAACCCTTGCGCGTCAACCGCCGCGACGATTTCCGGCTTGCCCGCGCTTAAGACTTGCGCGACGCCGACGCGCCCCTCCGGGTCGGGCGGATAGCGGCGCAACGCACGCACGAGTTCTTCCTTCCCGGAATTGCGGTGCGCCGTCGCCACGCGTTTGATGCCGCCGTCGCCCGCGATAACGTCAATCACGCAATAGTCCGCGAGGGTCGAGACGGAGAGCCGCGCGAGGCGTTCGAGCGTGTCTTCGTGATCGAGCGAAGAGGCGAGCAGGTCGCTCGCTTCGGCCATAAAACGCAGGGAATCTTCGGCGCGCTTCTGGTCGTGAATGTCCGTGGCGGTGCCGAACCACTTGACGATTGCGCCCGTACCGTCGCGCATCGGCACGGCGCGTCCCAGATGCCAGCGGTACGCGCCGTCGGACGCGCGCTTGAAGCGGTACTCGATCTGGTAATGCTCGCCCTTCGTCACCGCCGTCGCCCATTTTTTCAGACACGTTTCCACGTCGTCGGGGTGCAAGACCGGCTGCCAGCCCCACCCCTCGGTCTGCTCCAGCGTCATGCCTGTGTACTCGAACCAGCGTTCGTTATAGTAGTCGAAGTATCCGTCCGGCCTCGCCGTCCAGACGATTTGCGGCATCGAGTCGGCGAGATAGCGATAGCGTCGCTCGCTGTCGCTCACGGCCCTTTCGGCGCGCTTGCGTTCCGTCACGTCGCGCGTGAAGCATCTCGTGTGGATGAACTTGCCGTCCTCCCACATCACGTTCGAGTTGATGACGGCGTGACGGATGGAGCCGTCCTTGCAGCGCAGCCTCGCCTCGTAGCCGTCAAGCGTCTCGTTGCGCGAGAGCCTTCCGAGAATGTCTTCGATGACATCCTAATCGGCGTGAAACTCCGTGATGCTGTGGCCGACATATTCCTCGCGCGTGTAGCCGAGCATCTTGAGTTCGGCGTTGTTGGCCCACAGGATAGTTCCGTCGCCGCCCACCCAGTGCAGGCCGACGCTGGCGTTCTCAACGAAGTCGGACAACTCGCGCTCGCGGCGTTGCAGTTCCGCCTCTGAGCGACGACGCTCCGCGATGTTGTGGAAGACGAGCACGACGCCCGCGATTTTGCCGGAGGCGTCGAGGAGCGGCGCGCCGCTGTCGTCAATCGGCACTTCGGAGCCGTCCCTCGACAGCAGCACGGTATGGTTGGCGAGGCCGACAATCTTGCCCTCGCGCAGCACCCTCATGACCGGACTCTCCACCTCTGCGTGCGTCTCTTCGTTGACGATGCGAAAGACTTCCTTCAAGTCCCGCCCGCGCGCTTCGTCTTCCGTCCAGCCGGTCAGCGTCTCGGCCACAGGATTCATGAAGGTGATGTGGCCGCGCGCGTCCGTCGCGATGACGGCATCGCCGATGCTTCTGAGCGTCGTCGAGAGCGACTCGTTGCTGCGATGCGCCTCTTCGCCCGCTCGCCGGCTCTGCTCCAAAAGATGACTGATGAGCAGCGAGACCAGCAGGAAAACGGCGAGTTGGATGAAGCCGTCGAATCCGAGCACGAATGTGTAGATGGGCGGGAGAAATAGTAGAGCACTGACGAAAGCTGAGAGCGCCGTCGCCAGCAGTCCCGGCCCGCGCCCGCCGTACCACGAAGCGAGCACGACCGCGGCGAAAAAGAGCGCGAAGGGGATGCGCGGGTGCGGCTCGCCCATGAGGGCCGCCAGCGCGTAGGTCAAGGGAATCGCCAGCAGCGTGACGA
>JBAVPI010000979.1:0-2957 GCA_049692915.1 Pyrinomonadaceae bacterium | reverse complement strand
ATGTCGTGCCGCGCCGCAGCCAGTAGCGCCGCGCGACGTATGCGATGATGCCGAGGCCGAGCGCGACGACGAAGATTTGCGCGCCCCTTGAGACGGTCGGACTCGCGCCGGGCTGCATCGGTTTGATGTTCGGGATCAGGCTGCGAATCAATTCGACGAACCCCTCGACAGCGCGACCGAGCGCGCCTCCCTCCGAAGCTTTCCGGTTGTATTCGGGACTGCGCAGGATGGCCGAAAGACGACCTTTCTCCGCATCCTTGTCCCTCGCACGCGCATCCGCGTCGCTTTTCGTCGCTTCGCCGAGACGCTCTTCGAGCGCGCGCAGGCGTGCGGCGATGTCGCGCAGCGTCTTCACACTCTCGCCGTCGTCTGTCCCCTTGGTTGATTTCTGTTCGTAGCCGCGCAGGGCTTCGTGGAGCCATGCGTTATCAACATTCACCGCCCCGCCGCCACGATCACCTTCCCGCTCAACTTTTTCCTTCGGCGGCAGGAGGCGTCGTACTTCGTTCAGAGTTTTAATTTCTTGCTTTGAGAAATCCTGCACCGACTCGTCATCCGCTTCCGTTTGTTCGCCCCGCGCGGCGCGTGAACGTTGCGCGGCCAGATTGTCGAGCATCTTGACGGCCTCGTGGACGCGCGCCTGATATTGCGTCGTAGTTGAAGGCGCGCTCACCGGCGACGCGGGCGGTTTCGCGTTTGCAGGCCAAGCGCAGCAGACCGCCAGCAGCAGCAGCATGAGCATGAACGTCGGAACGGCGCGCGTCAGTCGCGACGAAATATTTTTCGCTGTGGGATTCATCGTCTGTCCGTCAATCCGAGCACGGAGCCGTGTGCCTTGGGCGGCGGCGTCCAAGCCTCTTCCCTCTTTGCCGACGGAGCGGCGGCGGGCGTGAGCGGCGACATCGTGCCGTGGGGCAGATGCGGCATCTCGCCGAGCCTCTGCACGGCCAGCAGTTCGATGTCGTAACCCTCGTGCCGCACGCGCTCGTCCACGTAGAGCAGAGAGAGGCCGAGCATCCACACCGGCGCGAGCAGGATCGTGCTGATTTGAACGACGACTTGATAACCGATGGCGTACCACACTGGCGCGCGGCTGGCATCGAGTTGGAACGGGTCAACGCCGTTGAGGTAGCCGACCCAGCCGAGCGGAATCAGCAGCAGCATCAGCGCAGAGTAAGTGGCGAATCCCGTGAAGAGAAACATCCCCATCAGCCGTCGCATGTTGCCGCGCGCGAGCGCGACGCTGCGCCCGATGGAGTCGAACACGCCGCGTCCCTCGACCATCAGCACCTGCGGCACGTAGGCCGCGCGGCCCGCCAGAAAAAAGAAGATGAACATCATGCCGACGACGGCGGCGACGTAGAAGAGTATGCCGACGATGGCCGCCACCCACGGCACGGCTTGAATCACGGTTGCCATCAGCGCCGCCCCGATGACGGCGACGAGGACGACGACAAGCCACGCGAACAGGGAGATACTGCCGGAGATGATGACCCACACGACGACCAGCAGGGTCGCACCGAGCAGTCCCCAGAAACGCGCGCGCACGTTGGCGTAAATCGTGCGCGTCGTGACCGGCTCGTCGCGCAGCAGGTGCATCACGAGGTTGCGCGATGCGCCGCCCATGACGATCAGTTGCAGCAGGAAGCCGAGGAAACTGAGCGTGATGCCCGTCACCGAAAGCAGGATGTAGAAGACGAGACGCCCTTCGCTGCCCGTCGCGCCGATGGCGCGGGTCATCACGGTGTAGAGGACGGAACCGGTGGCCGAGACGAAGACCGGCGGCGCGGAGGCGCGCAGGAGTGCTACGAAATGTCGGCGATACAGGCGGACGGTGCGGTCAATGAGGTCGCCCGCGCCGAGCGGCGCGAGTTGGAGTTGGTTGATCGCAAGCGTCGCCATAAGAGGGCAAGCGGTCGGAAGAAAATCAGTCGGTGAGGGGATACGTTGACGGCGAGCCGACGACGCGCGAAGCCTCTGGCTTACTTTTAGCTAAGGATGCTTGCCGAGTTTCTCTGCGCCCTTCTTGGCGACTTCGCTGAGCATGATCGCGCCTTCCAGATCGAGACGCGCCTTCACCGCCAGACGATTGTCGAGCGAACCCATGTCGCTGAAGACGGGGTTCGAGACGAGACTGGAAATCGTCGTGTTGAGCGATGAAAGAAGTGCTTTCATCTGTGTCTCGTCGAGCGGCATGTTCTCCTTTTGACGCTTCTCATCCTTCTCGGCCTTCGGTAATCCCGACAGATTTGTTTTCAGGCGCGCGACGCGCTTCTTGATTTCCGCCGATGTCTCGGAGATGGATTTATAGTTCAACGCCTCGCCGGGCAAACTGGCTTTCTTGATCTCATCGTTGATGACACGCAGACGCCCGAAGTCTTCGTTGATCTCCCCCATGATGGTGCCGGCATCCCTTTTCTGTTTGCTCTCAATTTCCAGCGAGCGAATTTGCTGTTCCGTGGTGCCGGTGCCGCGCTGCGGAACGGTCTTGCTACCCTGCGCATAGGATTGAGCAGTTGATGAGAAGACGACGACGAAGAGAGCGACGGGGATCGCAAATGGGCCGGGGGTAAACTTTGTGTGACGCGTTTTCATGACAGTCCTCCGTGGATTGGGAGAGATGTGCCGGTCGAGAGACACGCAGTATAAGGTCAAACGCAGTCTTCATCAAAGGTATTTTTCGATCTCACTTAATCTCGAAATCTATCCACTGTGTCGAGACGCGGTTCTTTGCTTTCGCGAGCGCGTCGGTGACGACAACTTGCAGCACGTACTCGCCCGGCGTGAGGTTCGCGCCGAGTTGCAGACGACCGAAAGCGGACATTTTTTTCGAGTCCGTCTGACTTTTCAGATTGACGAGCTTGCCTGCAAAGACCTGTTGGTTGTCGTGAAAGAGTCGGACTTGAGACTGTAGTCGGGTGAGGCGCGTTCCCTTATCCAGTCGCGCGTTGTAAATC
>JBAVPI010000978.1:0-3715 GCA_049692915.1 Pyrinomonadaceae bacterium | reverse complement strand
GGTCAGGGGAATCGCCAGCAGCGTGACGACGGCTGCCAAACCGTAACGCTCCCACGCCCCGCGCCGTCGTGCGAGTGCAAGCGTCTGCCCGCCGCCGGGCCGGGGTAAACGTGCGGGGTCGGACATGACTACTCCCTTAGTTCAACGCCGCAACGGGCGTGACTCTCCGGCGCATGCGCGGGAGAGTCGAATCTCGAACAGGCGCGACGGGCGGAGGGCGTCGTCTCCAAAAAACGAGGATTACTCGTCGAAGGTACGGACAGCAAACGCTTTAGAAAATCACACTGAGAGTTTTTGATAGAAAACCGCTGTTAAAAAAATTACTGTTTTCGCCGCGCCAAGTCAAGGCGCATCACCCGCGCCGGAAAGCGTCTCTTTTTATTCACGCGACGGGAAGCCTCGGCCCGTTAGTCCCCGCCGCGCGTTTCTGATAAAACAGGGAGGTCAAAGGCGAGAGTTTGAAGATTAATCAAGGAACTGTTTTTAGCCGATCTTCAACCTCCGGCATCAAATCTCTGTATCTTTATGTATCCATCCGGCAATCTTTTCATCCCCGCCCCGCACGGGCGCATCGAGGCGATTTTGAAGGAGCCTCGGCTCGACACGGGCCTGACGCCGCGCGGCGTGGCGCTCGTCCTGCATCCGCATCCTTTGCACGGCGGGACGATGCACAACAAAGTAGCTTTCCGCGCGGCACGCGGCCTGTCGGACGCCGGACTCGTCACCTTGCGCGTCAACTTTCGCGGCGTCGGCCAGAGCACGGGCGCGCACGACCACGCGCGCGGCGGCGAGCAGGAGGATGCGCGAATCGCGCTCGATTATCTCTCGGAAAAGTACCCCGGCCTGCCTGTCGTGCTCGCGGGCTTCTCGTTCGGCGCGAGAGTCGGACTCGAAGTCGGCACGCTCGACGCGCGAGTCGGCTATCTCATCGGCATCGGCACGCCCGTGAGCATCAGCGAGAGAGATTACGATTTCTCATTCCTGCGCGAATGCCGCAAGCCGATTCTTTTCGTCCACGGCGAGCAGGACGAATTCGGCGACGTGGAGACGCTGCGCTCGCTCGCCGCGCAACTCCCGCCGGAAGCGCGCGCGGAGGTCAAGATCATTCCGGGCGCGGGACACTTCTTCGATCATCAGTTGGAAGAGTTGAGCCGCGTCATCAGGGAGTGGACGGAGAGCGTCGTGCGAAGTTGATTGAGCCGCGAAAGTTTTTCGTGCGACGCGAAAATTGATGCGGGAAGAGAGGCGGACTAAACATGATTGTTTAGTCCGCCTTATTCGCTTGCACGCCCGGATGCTTCCGCTTCCGCATAGAGCCGGTCAATCACGTCTTTGTACTTATCGTCAACGACGCGTCGCTTGACCTTAAGCGTCGGCGTCATCTCGCCGCCTTCGATGGTCATCTCGCGTTCGAGCAGCGCGATTTTTTTGACGCGCTCGTAACGCGCCAGATCGGCGGTGAGCGTGTCCACCTGACGCTGCATCAGATCGAGTATGCGCGGGTGACGGCAGAACTCGAACGGAGTTTTGAGGCCGAGTCCCTTGAGTTGCGCATAGGAGCGAAGCTGTTCCCAGTCGGGCACGATGAGCGCGGCGGGGAACTTGCGACCGTTGCCGATGAGCACGACCTGATTGACGAAGCGCGACGCCTTGATGCGTCCTTCTATCGGTTGGGGGGCGATGTACTTGCCGCCGGAAGTCTTGAAGAGTTCCTTCTTGCGGTCGGTGATGCTCAGGAAACCTTCGGCGTCGAGCGCGCCGATGTCGCCCGTCTTGAACCAGCCGTCTTCGGTGAAGACATCGCGCGTCGCGTCCGGCTTGTTGAAATAGCCGAGCATGACGTTGGGGCCGCGCGTCTCGATCTCGCCGTCGGGGGCGATGCGCACCTCGACGTTGCGAATGGGGCGTCCCACCGTCGAGACGCGGTTGTCTTCGATGGTGTTGGCGGCGATGACGGGCGATGTCTCCGTCAGGCCGTAGCCCTGAATGATGGGAATGCCCGCGCCCTCGAAAATGTAGCCGATGTCTTCGGGCAGCGCCGCGCCGCCGGAGACGCACATCCGCATCCGCCCGCCCATCCCCGCGCGCCACTTCGAGAAGACGAGTCGCGACGCGACGCGATGCTGCAACTCGACGAGCGGCGGCATCTCTTCGCGGTTGATCTTGTGCCGCGCCCAACGTCGCCCCACGTCCACGGCCCACGCGAGCAGCGCGGCCTTGACGCGACCGCCCTCGGCGGCCCGCTCCTGAATCTTCGCGTAAATCTTTTCAAACAGACGCGGCACGGCGACGACGAGCGTCGGGCGCACCTCGCGCATGTTGTCGCCGATTTTGTCCAGCGCCTCGGCATAGAAGACGGTCATGCCGCGCTGGATGTACATGTACATCGCCATGCGCTCGAAGACGTGCGAGAGCGGCAGCACGGAGAGCGCCACCTCGCCCTCGCCGAAGTGCAGGCGCTCCATCATGTCTATCAGATTCGAGACGAGGTTCGAGTGCGTGAGCATCACGCCTTTCGGCTCGCCCGTCGTCCCGGATGTGTAGATGAGCGTCGCCACGTCTTCGGCCCGCACGGCGCGCGACAGTTCACCGATCAACTCCGGCCTCTCGACGGCGAGAGCGCGCCCACGCTCCTCAAGTTGCGCGAAGCTCAGTGCGTGCGGCACTTCGCCGCCTCCGTCTTCTTCATCCTCAAGCAGCAGAACGACGTGCTCAACGTCGGCGCAATCCTTGATCGCCTCGCGTATGCGCTCGTAGGCCGCGCGGTTCTGGACGAAGAGCACGCGTGCGCCCGAATCGTTCAGGATGTAACAGACCTGCGGCGGCGCTTGCGTCGAATAGATGGGCGCGTCAATCGCGCCGAGCAGTTGCGCGCCTGCGTCCGCGAGCGTCCATTCGGGACAGTTCTCCGAGTGAATCGCGACGCGCTCGCCGCGCCGCACGCCGAGCGCATAAAGGCCGAGCGCGACGGCGCGCGCCCTCTCCATAAAGTCGTCGGAAGAGATCGAGCGCCACGCGCCGCCGCGCTTGTAGTTGAGCATGTCCGGCTTGCGATGACGTGCGACCGCCTGCTCGAACACCTCTATCAACGTCGTCGGCTCGTTTGCCAGAAACGGCACGCGCGGGGGCGGGGGCGGGTACGCCGGGGATGGCGACGCAGTGCTTACGGGCTGTGTGTCGGCGTTCGTCGTCATCGGGCGTTGACCCCTTCGAGGAAGATGTCTAAGACTTCGTCGGCGAGCGGCGCGAGCTTGTAGCGACGCTTCGAGAGAATCCAGTTGGTCGCCATCTCGTCGAGCGCGCCGAAGAGAATCTTGGCGGTGAGTTTGGCGTTCAGTTCTTTGCGGAAGAGGCCCGCGCGTTGCCCGCCTTCGAGCGCTTCGCGTATCAGTTGAAGATACTGCGCGAGTCCGGCGGCGGAAAATTCTTCCATGAACTTCGTCGAGCCGCGCAACTCGACCTGAAAGACGACGGCCAGATCGCGGTCAGCCCCCAGACGTTCGAGGTGGTGGCGCGCGATGCGTCGCAGTTGCTCGCGCGGGTCGGCGATCTTCGACAACTCTTCGCGGCCCTCGGCGATGGCTTCGCTCGTGTTGCGGTCGAAGATGGAGCGAAGTATCTCCTCTTTGCTCTTGAAGTAGAGATAGACCGTGCCGTCGGCGACGCCTGCGACGCGCGCGATGTCTGCGACCTTCGAGTTGAAATACCCGTTGCG
>JBAVPI010000977.1:0-2148 GCA_049692915.1 Pyrinomonadaceae bacterium | reverse complement strand
GTGCAGACGCTCGACGAGTGCCTGCTCATCCACCGGCGCGAGGCCGGGCGCGACGATTATTTCGACGAGGGTGTGCCGGGCTGGCACGCTTACGGTGTGGATGCCTGCTGCGTGGCGATTCGCGCGGGCGCGCGCAACTACATTCTGCCGCTCCCCACTTGGCACGACTCGAAGGCGACGAACCTCGCCGGTCTCGAAGAAGCGCACGCTTACGTCTGGGCGAAGCACGGGGCGGAGTTGAAACGCATTCATACGATGTGCGGCGTGCTGCCCGAAAGTTACGGCTGGAACGGCAGCCGCTGGACGGAGTTGCCGGAACGTCTGGGCCTGCGACTCGCCGCCGCGCGCTACGAGTTGGCGGGTTACGAGGGCGCTCTGCGGCGCGGCTTTCTCGAAACGCTCGAAGAGTTGACCGGCGCGGAGGAGTTCGTCGAAGTCCTGCACCCGCATGCCCCGTTCGCGCCGGTCGAATCCACGGCGCTGTTGCCGCAATCGCCGCGCCGTCGTCGCGTCCTGCATCGCTTCGAGAGTTGGGAAGTGGAGACAATGGAAGCGGGCGCGCTCGTCGTCGCGACCGATCTGGCGCGAAGCGTGGGCGCGCACTTCGACGATCTGCGCTCGCTCGCACGCAGGGCGAGACGCCTGTGGCTGTGCATCAATCTCGAAGACGCGCGCCGCGAATCGTCGCTCTGGAAAAGCCTGCGGCGGAGTTCAAAGGCGGTCACGCTGACCAGACGCTACGACAAGAGCGCCGTCGCGATTTTCGAGATTGACGCGCGGGGTTGAACGCGCCGAAGTCGGAGTTTGAGCGGAAGGGATGTCAGTGATTTATCAAAAGGTGAAGGGACTCGTTCCCTTGAGTTTTCGCGTCTTTCTCGCGACGCGCACGCGGGGTCTGGCGACGCGTGTCGCCGCGCTTGACCGGGGTTTCCTCGCGGGCAAATATCTTAAAGGCGAAGGCATCGAGATCGGCGCGCTTCATTCGCCGCTGCCTGTGTCGAAGACGGCGCGCGTCAAGTATGTTGACCGGATGAGCGTCGCCGACCTGCGCCGCCAGTATCCGGAACTCGCCCCGCTCCAACTCGTCGAGACCGACATCATAGACGACGGCGAGCACCTCTCGAACGTCAACGCCGAGTCGCAGGACTTCGTTATCGCCAACCACTTCATCGAACATTGCCAGAACCCGCTCGATGCGCTCTCGAATATGTTCCGCGTCCTGCGCACGGGCGGCGTGCTCTACATGGCGATCCCCGACAAGCGTTACACGTTCGACGCCGACCGCGCCGTGACGAGCATCGAGCACGTCGTCAGGGATTACGAAGAGGGGCCTGCGTGGTCGAAGAGGCAGCACTTCGAGGAGTGGACGAAATTCGTTGACGGAGTCGCCGGAGACGATGATGCCGCGCGGCACGCGTCGGATTTGATTGATAAGGACTACAGCATTCATTTTCACGTCTGGACGCAGGCCGAGATGTTCGAGTTGTTCGCCACGCTCAAGCACAAAACCGGCGTTAGCTTCGATGTTGAGTTGTTCTTGAAGAACGCGGGCGAGTGCATCTTCATCCTGCGCAAGGCGGACGCTCAACAACAGTCGTCGCCTGCTTCGGACGGATGAAGGCCGAGCTATCAATCATCATTGTGAACTGGAACGGCGGAGATTTTCTGCGCCGCGCCGTCGAGTGCGTCGCCGCCGCCCCGCCCCGCACCTCCTTCGACATCATCGTCATTGACAACCACTCTTCCGACGACAGCCTTGAGCGGATGCGCGCCAGCACGGTCGTCAAACAACTCGACGCCGCGCAACTTCGCGTTGTCGTGAACGCCGACAATCTCGGTTTCAGCAAGGCGAACAATCAGGGCTTTGGGCTGACGGACGCGCCGCTCCTGTTCCTGCTCAACTCGGACGCGGAGGTGCGCGCAGGCGCGATTGATAAGCTGGTCGAGACGATCAGGTCGGAGCATGAGACGGGCGCGTGCGGCCCGCTTCTCGTCAACCCGGACGGCACTTTGCAGCCGAGCGTCTTTCGCAACCCGCCGACGGCGTGGGAGACTTTGCTTTCGGGCTTTCGCCTCCATCGCCTGTTGCCCGCACGTGCGCGCGGCGAATTGCTGCTCGGCGGCCACTGGGATCACGCCACGCGCCGC
>JBAVPI010000976.1:0-4406 GCA_049692915.1 Pyrinomonadaceae bacterium | reverse complement strand
GACGGTGTGCGCCGTCGTGTTCGTCGCGCCCGCCACAGAGCCGTCGGCGCGTCCTTCGCGCACGAGCAGGTTTCCGTAATAGAGCGGGTCGCGGACGGCGATGCGCGCCTCGTCCGGCATCATGCCTTTGGCGCGACGCAGTTCGTGATAGAGGGCGGCGATCTTGTCGAAATCGGCGGCGCGCTTGTGGTCTATCACGCCCACGCCGCCGAGGTCTGCGCCTGCTTCACGCGCGACGGCGCGAATCTTCTCTTCGTCGCCGAGGATGGTCACGCGCGCCAGTTTGTCTTTCGTGCAACGGGCGGCGGCAATGATCGTGCGCGGGTCTTCGCCTTCGGGCAGGACGATGTGTTGCGGGTCGGCGGCGGCTCGCCCCCGGATGCGTTCGAGGATGGACATGCGTGGGAATTTAACACGAGCGGCGCGGGGGCGTGAAACGCTTCGCCTCGTAACGCGAAGGCTTCAGACGGCGCGCGCATCGTCTATCAAGTCTTCGGCGGCGACCGAGAGACGCTCGATGATTTTCGGGTCGTGCGTTTTGAAGGCGCGAAAGGTGCGCGCTTCGAGCACGGGCGTGTCAAAGCCGTCCTCATCCACGGCGACAAGCGCGCAGCGCAACGTGGGCGAGTCGGCGATGACGAACCACTCGCGCGCCAATCTCACGCCTTCCTTGATTTCGATGACGCCCATGTTCGGATGACGCGGCGGCTTCCAATCATTCTCGCCGAAAACATAGACGCGCTCCGACACGTCGGCGATGCGCAGGTAGCGATCAACCACGCTCTCCATCCGCGACAATTTTTCAAAGCCTGCGTAGAGCCGCCCGCCACGGTGCGTGCGCAGCAGCAGCGCGTTCTCGATGAGCAGGCTGATGTATTCGAGACAGGGAACCTGCGCGCGGAAGCGGAAGCTTTTGCGTTCGGTGAAGTCGCGCTGCGAGACGTGTGTCACAGTCCCCAAGTCTTCGAGCGCAGGGCGGGCGGCGTGCAGGCCGCATTCGTACATTGAGAAGTCTTTCATAGCGCTTTACGTCCTTGCGCTCATGGGGAAGCGACACAGACAATTCTAACGGCTCAAGACTTCAGCGTCATGGCGAATGTATCTTGAAATTGTTGAAGACGAGATGAAGGCTTGAGAAACAGCGAAACGTGAGTCGAAAAACCGGAAGATGCGGCGTCTGAATTTATGCCGACTCGCGGCTTCCCGCTCCCGTCTCTTTTTGACGAAGCGCGTCGAGCAGCTTTTCGTGAATACCGCCGAAGCCGCCGTTGGACATGACGGCGACGATGTCACCGGGCCGCAACTCAGGCGCGAGGTGCTTGACGATGGCGTCCGCGCCGTCGAGACAGTGTGCGGGCCGACCCGTCTTGGCCGCGACTTCCTCGACGAGATCGTTTGTGTCGAGCAGTTCACCGTGGAGGCTGGCCTTTTCGCTCGCGAAGACGGTCGAGACGATGACGTGATCGGCCTGCGCGAGGGCGTCCACGTACTCCTTCTGAAAGACGGCGAGGCGCGACGTGTTCGAGCGCGGCTCGAAGACGGCGATGAGGCGGCGAGTCGCGTACTTCGTGCGCAACGCGTGGAGCGTCTCGCGCACGGCGGTCGGGTGATGCGCGAAGTCGTCAATGACGGTCACGCCCGCCTCTTCGCCGCGAATCTGCATGCGCCGCTTAACACTCTTGAAGGTGGCGAGAGCGTCGCGCATCGCTTCGCGCTCGACGCCCCACACATCAGCCGCGACGATACAGGCGAGGCAGTTGCGCACGTTGAAGTCGCCGATGAGCGGCGTCTCGAACGCGGCCCACTCGCGATTGTCGCGAAAGACGCGGAAGCGCGTCAGCTTGCCCGACGTGTAATCAATGTCGCGCGCCTGCCACGTCGCGTCGTCGCATGTGCCGAAGGTTTCAAGACGCGTGTGGAGGCGTTCGTCCATGCCGCGGACGACTTCGCGGACGTTCGTGTTATCCCAACCGGCGATGAGGCGACCGTTCGCGGGCACGAGGTTCATCAGCCGCCGGAAAGCAAGCTTGACGTGGGCGAGGTCTTGATAGATGTCCGCGTGATCGAACTCGATGTTGCCGACGATGGCGATTTCGGGAAGGTAGTGCATGAACTTCGGCCCCTTGTCGAAATAGGCCGTGTCGTATTCGTCGCCCTCGATGACGAAATATTCGCTGTCGGTGACGCGAAAGCTCGCGCCGAAATTCTGTACGAGTCCGCCGACGAGGAAGGTCGGATTCAATCCGCCGCGCTCAAGTATCCACGCCGCGATGCTCGAAGTCGTCGTCTTGCCGTGCGTCCCCGCCACGACGAGCGAGCGCCGCGCGCGGATGAACTCCTCCTTCACGACTTCGGCCTGCGAGCGATAGAGCAGGCGGCGGTTGAGCGTCTCTTCAACTTCAGGGTTGCCGCGTGGGATGGCGTTGCCGACGACGATACAGTCGGGCGCGGGCGTCAGGTGCTCCGCGCTGTAGCCCTGCATGACGTTAATCCCCAACTCGGCGAGCATCGTGGACATCGGCGGATAGACGTTCTCGTCCGAGCCGGTCACTTTGTGCCCGCGCGCCTGTAGCATACCGGCAAGGCTCGCCATCGCCGTGCCGCAGATTCCGATGAGGTGATAGTGCATAAGTTGTAAAGCGACGGGCGATGTGTCAGAAACCGTTCTTACCGTTTATCACCTATCACTTGATGGGCAACGGGGATCGTGAATGAAAACGTCGAGCCGCGGCCCAATTCAGATTCGACGCTGATCTCGCCGCCGTGGAGTTCGACGAGCTGGCGAGTGATGTAGAGGCCGAGGCCCGTGCCCTTTTCGCTGCGCGTGGCGCGCGAGCGGGCCTGCTCGAACTTGTCGAAGAGGCGTGCGAGATCGTCGGGCGCGATGCCGACGCCTGTGTCCGCGACCGAGACGCGAATAAATCCGCCGACTTGCGCGGCGCTGACCTCGATGCGTCCTCCCTTGGACGTGAACTTCAAAGCGTTCGAGAGCAGGTTGACGACGATGCGTCGAAGCTTGGGGCGGTCGGCGAGGACGGGCGGCAAACCGGCGGGCATCTGTTCTTCGAGCGCGACCCCCTTCTCATCGGCCTGATGATCCATCCCGTCGCGCACTTCCGAGACGACGGCGCTCAAGTCCGTCGAGGACAGGTCGAGCCGAATCGTGCCGGATTCGAGTTTCGAGGCGTCGAGCAGATCGTTGACGAGTTCGATCAGGCTCTGCGTGTTGCGCTCCATCATCGAGACCATGTTCTGCTGTTCCGCCGTCAGGTCGCCGAGACGGCCCGACGTGAAGAAGTTGATGACGCCGCTGATGACGGTCAGAGGTGAGCGCAGATCGTGCGTCGTCAGGGCCAGAAATTCCTCCTTTATCTCCGACAACTCGCGCAGTTTGGTGTTGGCTTCGTTCAACTCGCGGTTGCTCGCTTCGAGTTGATTGTTGAGTTGTTCGAGTTGCTCGCGTTTCTCTTCCAGTTCGCCGAGCACGGCGACGAGGTCTCGATTCTGCCGCGACATCTCTTCGTAAGCCGAGTCGTCCTCGTCAACCAGAACGGAGTCGCGCAACGCGGGCAGTCTCTCTTTGACGAGGGCGGCATCCGAGGGCGGCAGCCACTTGACGATGACGACGCGCGTGCCCTCGCCCGGCTGCGACGTAATCTCGAACTCGTCCATCAGGCGGCGCGTGCCCATCAGCCCGACGCCCATCCCGGAAGGCGAGCGATAGCTGCCACGGATGATCGCGCGCAGCCGCTCCTCTTCGATGCCGGGGCCGTCGTCGCGCGCCGTAATCTGCAAGCCCGCGGAGGTCGCGCCGCGCTCGGCGATGGCGAGCGTGATCGCGCCGGATTTGGCGTACTCGTAAATGTTGCGCGTCAGTTCGGAGACGGCGGTGGTGATCTTGATCTGCGTCGTCGCGTCGAAATTCATCTCGCGCGCCAGTTGCCGCACGCGCTCGCGCACCTTCACGATGTCGGCTTCGCGCCGCACGTAGATGTCGCCGAGTCGTGTGGAGTTGATGCCCTGCATAAGCGCCAAAGAGTTTAAGGTTTCGACACGCGGACTTCAAAGTTGAGAACGCTGCCCTCGCGACATTTCTCAAGCCGTGCATCTCACACGACGACGAGCACGGTCGCGTCGTCCGAGTCGCGTCCGTAATCCCGCAGCAGGACGCCTGCGAGGAGTTGCGGGTCTTTCGTCAGCAGTCCCGGATAAGATGCGCCGTCCCACGTCGCGCTGATGCCGTCCGAAGCCATCACGAGGCGGACGCCCTCCGTCCACCTGTGCGGCCAGACGCGTATGTTCGAGACGCGCGCGCCGATAGTGCCGTTGACGGGGATGGGCCGCGCGGGTTCGGGCGAGTTGAGCACGCGTACTTCCACGTTGCCCACCCCCGCGTAGTAGAACAT
>JBAVPI010000975.1:0-4265 GCA_049692915.1 Pyrinomonadaceae bacterium | reverse complement strand
GAGCACGGCAGCGAACTCGCGAAGGAAGTGGCGAACAGTACCAAGACGAAGAAAGGCTTGAAGGTCGCCGTCGAAGGCACGATGGAAGGCGAGACCCTGCACGTCTCGAAACTCTCCGAAGTCCAGTAAGGGCGTCGCCTGAGAGGTTCGCCGAAAGACTCAATCCCCTCGAATGTGAAACGGAGTGGCGTCGCACGCCGCTCCGTTTTTCGTTCGGCGACTTTCAAGAGAAAACCTCCGATCACGCGACGGATTCAGCCGTCAATTGCGCCTGCCCGCGCGCCGCACGCTCCCTCGCCTTTCTCCCGCAGACACATTTTTTCACGGGAAAACTCCTTAACGTGCCGACCGCTTCCACCGTAAAGATGCTTTATTCCCCGACCAACCAGCGCAACTATTCCCTCGACCGCGTTTGAGGCTCCCCGCCAGACCAGCGTCCGTTTTTGACGGCGCGCGCATCTAAACTTACCCCTTAACGAAATACTCCACAGATGAGTTAAATCCTGTATTTTTCATGGCTTCCGCCGCACTGTCAGCTTAATCCTTTTCCGTCGTGATGTGGGAATCGGCGAATGGAATACGCGTTAAACTAAGCACACATCTTCAGATCGTCATCAAGGAGTCCGGTCATGTCTTGCCCTCGCTTTCGTCAATCTACCCTCGTCGCTTTGTCGCTCGCCGTCTTCGTTGCCCTGACGTGGACGGCGTGGTCTTTGCGCGGCGCGTCCGCCGGACACGCGACATCGCCCGTCGCTCGACCGGAAAGCGTCGCGACGCTTGATAGCCAGACGGCGACGGAAGCGATGCGCTCCGACTCAAACGTGGCGAGCGCCACGGACGAAGCCATGCGCGCACGCCTGCGTGAGAGCTACGGGCAACTGCCGCTCCAATTCGAGCCGAACGTCGGGCAGACGGCGGAGGGCGTTGACTTCATCTCGCGCGGAAGCAACTTCGGTCTCTTCCTCAGCGGCGACGAGGCCGTCTTCACGCTCAGACGAAATCAGGCCGACACGTCGAAAGCATCGCAGACAGCATCGCTCTCACGCCCCGTCAATCAACCTGCGTCCTCGCGCACCGTCGTCCTGCGCATGAAACTCGCGGGCGCGCGCCCACTTGCGAAAGCATCCGGCGTCGAGGAACTTCCGGGCAAGGTCAATTACCTGCGCGGCGACGACGCCTCACAGTGGCGCACGGATGTTCCGACCTTCGGCGGCGTGAAGTACGAGGGCGTGTACGAGGGCGTTGACCTCGTCTATTACGGCAACAAGCGACAACTCGAATACGACTTTCGACTCGCGCCCGATGCGAACGCGCGCCAGATCAAACTCCGCTTCGACGGGCAACAACGTCTGAGCGTGGACGCGCGCGGCGAACTCGTCATTCGCGCCGACGGCGGCGAGATTCGACAGCGCAAGCCCTTCGCTTATCAAGAGGACGCGAGCGGCAACAGAACCGTGGTCGCCGCGCGCTACGTGCTCAAGAACCGAAACGAAGTAGGTTTCGAGATCGGGCAGTACGATACGTCCGCGCCGCTCGTGATTGACCCCGTGCTCGCATACTCGACCTACCTCGGCGGCGGCAGTTCCGACAGCGGGCAGGGCATCGAGGTTGACGCCGACGGCAACGCTTACGTCGTCGGCAACACCGTCTCGACGGATTTTCCCATAACACCCGGCGCGTTCCAGACCGTCAAGAGCGGCGTCACGGATGTCTTCGTCACGAAGCTCAACCCGGCGGGCAGCGCGCTCGTCTATTCGACATTCCTCGGCGGCGCGACCAACGACAACGGCAGGGACATCTTCGTGGATGCGGCGGGCAACGCCTACGTTACAGGCGCGACCAACTCGTCCAACTTTCCCACCACCCCCGGCGCTTACCAGCGCACCAAGAGCGGAACTTACAGTTTCGACAACAACATCTTCATCACGAAACTGAACCCGACCGGCAGCGCGCTTCTTTATTCGACCTACATCGGCCCGCAGACCTCCTCCGCTTCCGCCAACAACATCGTCGTGGACGCTTCGGGTAACGCTTACGTCACAGGCTCGACCGATTCCACCACGTATCCGACGACGCCCGGCGCGCCGCAGTCCGTCTATGGCGGCGGCACGGGCGATGCTTTCGTGACGAAGCTCAACGCGACCGGCTCGGCGCTCGTCTATTCCACCTACCTCGGCGGCAGCACGGGCGATACGGGCAACGGCATCACGCTCGACGCGGCCAACAATGCTTACGTGGCCGGGACATCGAACTCTCCGAACTTTCCCACCACGCCCGGCGCGTTCCAGACCACCAATGCGGGCGGCAACACCGACCGCGCTTTCGTCTCGAAGCTCAACACGACGGGCACGGCGCTCGTCTATTCCACCTATCTCGGCGGCAGCTATCTCGACTACGGCAACGCCGTCGCCGTGGACGCTTCGGGCAGCGCCTACGTCACCGGCTACACCGGCTCAGGAAATTTTCCGGTCACGGCGAACGCCTTCCAGCCCGCCCTCGCCATGCCCTGCGTGGGATGCGGCGGCTATGACCTGTTCGTCACGAAACTCAATCCGGCGGGCAGCGCGCTCGTCTATTCGACGTACATCGGCGGCGCTTCCGGCATAGACATCGGCGAAGACATCAAGCTCGACGCGCAGAACAACGTCTGTCTCGTCGGCGAGTCGAACGCGGGCAACTATCCCACCACGCCCGACGCTTTCCGACGCAGCCCCGTGCAGGGCTACGACGCCATCGTCACGAAATTGAACACGACGGGCACGGCGCTTCTTTACTCGACATACATCGGCGGCGTCGGCAGCAACGACGTGGGCGCGGCCATTGCCGTTGATGGATTGGGCAACCTCTACATCACGGGCACGGCTGTCAAAGACTGGCCGGTCACGCCCGGCGCGTTCATGACCACCGACAAGATCGAGACGGAGGCTTACGTCAGCAAGTTCGACCTCAATCAGGGTTACGAACTGTCGGCCACGCCCGCGGGCCGCGCGGTCGCTCCCGGCGCGAGCACGACCTTCAACGTCAACGTGACGGGCAAGGGCGGCTTCAACGGCATCGTCTCGCTCGGCATCAGCGGACTACCTGCGGGCGCGACCGCGAGTTTTAATCCGGGGGGCGTCGTCGGCTCAGGCACGGCCACGCTGACAATCAATGCGGGCGCGAACACGGTGCAAGACACCTACGCGCTTGCCATCACGGGCGCGTCCACCTTCGGCCCCGCCGTTAAGACCTACGCGACGCTCGTCGTCGCGAGCAGCCGCCCGCCCGTCGCCTATAACGTGACAGACCTCGGCACGCTCGGCGGCGCATCGAGCCGTGCGGAAGACATCAACGCGAGCGGGCAGGTCGCGGGCAGTTCCACGACGGAACGGAATTTCACGCACGGCTTCGTCTTCAACGGGGGCACGCTTCAGGACACGGGCACGCTCGGCGGCTTCGATGCATACGCCTATGCCATCAACGCGAGCGGCGACGCTGTCGGCTACTCGACGCTCGCTTCGGGCGGTGGCGAGCGTCCCTTCGTCTATCACACCTCGACGGGCCAACTCGTCCAAATCGGCGCGCTCAGCAATCTCGATTACGACTACGTTGACCACAGCGCCTACGACATCAACAACGCGGGCGACATCGTCGGCATGTCGAAAGTTCAGGACGTACAGGGCGTCAACAGCCACGCCTTCGTCTATCGCAACGGCGCGATGACCGACCTCACGCCGGGGCGCGAGAGCGTCGCGACGGCGATTAATAACTCCGGCGTCATCGCGGGCTACTGGCGCACCGGCGCGCCCTACCACGCCACGATCTTCAACGGCGGCACGGTGACGGACATCGGCACGCTCACCGGCGACACGAACTTCGACAGCTTCGCATGGGACATCAACGATGCGGGTCAGGTCGTCGGCTCGTCGCGCTACGACGCGGGCTACACATGGAATCATGCCTTCCTTTATCAGAACGGCGTGATGAGCGACCTCGGCTCGCTCGGCGGGCTGGAGAGCATCGCCCGCTCGATCAACAGCACCGGCGTCATCGTCGGCTACAGCGACGACGCCAACAGCAGCGACGTGGGGGCATACGGCTACGGGCGCGACCGCCGCGCCTTTATCTATCGCAACGGCGTGATGACGAACCTCAACACGCTCGTTGACCCCGCCTCAGGCTGGGTGCTTATCGAGGCGCAGAGCATCAACGACGCGGGGCAGATCGTCGGTCAGGGCACGATCAACGGCGCGACGCACGCCTATCTGTTGACCCCGGCGGCAACG
>JBAVPI010000974.1:0-1680 GCA_049692915.1 Pyrinomonadaceae bacterium | reverse complement strand
GGCCCGCGCCGCGCCACGGTCGCGAAGAAGAAAGCACCGGGCAAGAAGTAGGAAAGCAATCGGCGGTCAGCTACCGGCAGAAGGGTTTCTCTGTCGGCGGTCGGGGCGGCTGAAGTTTCAAATAAAGGCGTCCGCTCCGGCTATACAATGTTTTAGCTAATTGCCGGACGCCGTACACGAACAGTTTAAAATCATGGCAAAACCAACCACCGGCGGCAAGAAGAAGGCCTTTCGCAAGAAAGAGAAGAAGAACATCCCTGTGGGGATCGTCCACATCGCGGCGTCGTTCAATAACACGATGATCTCGATTACAGACCTTGAGGGCAACCTCATCGCGCAGTCGTCGTCGGGCGCGCGCGGTTTCCGCGGCTCACGCAAAGGGACGCCGTTCGCCGCACAGCAGGCGGCGGGCGAAGTGGCGCGGATGGCGAAAGAGGCCGGCATGCAGCAGGCCGAGGTACGCGTCAAGGGGCCGGGCGGCGGTCGTGAATCGGCCATCCGGGCGATCAACAGTTCCGGCATCCGCGTCACCATCATTCGAGATACGACGCCGATCCCGCACAATGGTTGCCGTCCGCCGAAGCGTCGCAGAGTGTAACGATTTTCGGGTTTCGGATTTGCGACGTTGGATTGAAGGACGACGGCGAAGGCCGCCTCAAGTTCGATCAAACGCGACTCTGAAATCTACAATTTGATTGACCTAAAGGATGAAGGGTCGCGCGGGCAATTGTCCATAGTGATCTGTAAACTTTTCCGTCTTATAAATTAGACTGGAGGCAAACGTAGTGGCTAGGTATCGTGGAGCGGTGTGCCGTCTGTGCCGCCGCGAAGGCGCAAAATTATTTTTGAAGGGCGACCGTTGTTTCAAGCCCTCATGCCCGATTGAAAAGCGCGGCACGCAGCCGCCCGGACAGCACGGCAACTCCATGCGTCGCGGCAAGGCGCTGGCGGGTTACGGCTTGCAGTTGCGCGAGAAGCAGAAAGTGAAGCGCATCTATTTCGTCCTCGAAGGACAGTTCCGCAACTACTTCGAGCGCGCGTCACGCGTCAAGGGCATCACGGGCGAGAACCTTTTGATCCTGCTTGAACGCCGACTCGACAACACGGCCTACCGCGCAGGCTTCGCCACCTCGCGTCGTCAGGCGCGACAGCTCGTCAATCACGGGCACGTCGAAGTCAACGGGCGCAAAGTTGACATCCCCTCGTTTCAGGTCAAGCAGGGCGACATCATCACCATCAAGGAAGCGAGCCGCACCAACCCGCACGTCGAAGGCGCGTGGCAGACCGCAGGCGGTCGCGGTCGTCCCTCGTGGCTTGCGCCCGCGGACGGCGAGATGAGCGCACGCGTCGCCGCGCTGCCGACGCGCGGTGATGTTGACCGCTCGATCAACGAGCAACTGATCGTCGAACTTTACAGCAAGTAACACAGGCGCGTGGTGAGGCGCGCCCCATCGTTTCTCGTCCGACGAGAGCGGCGGGGCCGTGCTTCACCCGCATTGCCCTTTCGGATACAGGTTTTAATAAAACTATGGCTATGGATCAACAAAATCTCTGGACGGGGTTTCAGATGCCTCGCCGCCTCGCCGTCGAGGGCGAGACGCTGACGGAACGCTACGGGCGCTTTTCCGCGCAGCCGTTCGAGCGCGGCTTCGGCACCACTATCGGCAACTCTCTCAGGCG
>JBAVPI010000973.1:0-3162 GCA_049692915.1 Pyrinomonadaceae bacterium | reverse complement strand
CTTCTCGCCTTTAGGCCCTTTCCTTGACACTATTTACGGCGGAAGTTATCATCTTCGTTTTCCGCAACAGGGCGGAAGTCTGCCTGTCGGCACTGTGTGTATATGTTCGAGTCTTTATCCGACAAATTAAAGCGGACGCTGAAGAACCTTCGCGGCGAGGGCGTCTTGAAGCCGGAGCACGTTGACGCGGCGCTGCGCGAAATTCGCCTCGCGCTTCTTGAAGCCGACGTTAATTTCAAGGTCGCCAAAGACTTTATCGCCAGCGTCAAGGAGAAGGCCGAAGGCCAGCAGGTCTGGCAGGAGTTGAAGCCCTCGGAGCAGGTCGTCAAGATAGTTTATGACGAACTCGTCGAACTGCTCGGCGGCACGAGTTCGCGCCTCGTCTTCACGAAGACGATTCCGAACGTCGTCATGATCGTCGGGCTGCAAGGTTCGGGCAAGACGACTTCGACGGGGAAGATCGCGCTCTGGCTCTCGAAGAATCAGGAGCGCAAGCCGCTGCTGGTTTCGACGGACGTGAACCGCCCCGCGGCGCGCGAGCAGTTGAGAGTCATCGCGAAGGCGACCGGGCAGGCGATCTTTGAAAAGCCGGAATCGAACGACCCCGTGGAACTCGCGCGCGAGGCTTACAAGCACGCGCAGCAGACCGGCTATGACACGCTCCTGATTGACACCGCCGGTCGCCTGCACATTGACGACGAGTTGATGGATGAACTCGTTAAGATCAAGGGCGAAACGAAGCCCGTCGAAATTCTCTTCGTGGCCGACGCGATGACGGGACAGGACGCCGTGCGCTCTGCGGAAGA
This sequence comes from Pyrinomonadaceae bacterium, assembly GCA_049692915.1. GTDB lineage: Bacteria > Acidobacteriota > Blastocatellia > Pyrinomonadales > Pyrinomonadaceae > JAIVJG01. The sequence continues at coordinate 2,356 of JBAVPI010000973.1, read as the reverse complement.
GTTTCACCGGCAGGTCGGCATCACGGGCGTGGTGCTGACGAAGATGGACGGTGACGCGCGCGGCGGCGCGGCTCTCTCCATCAAGCAGGTGACGGGTCAGCCAGTGAAGTTCGTCGGCGTCGGCGAAAAGTACGACGCGCTTGAGCCTTTCTACCCCGACCGCATCGGCCAGCGCATCCTCGGCATGGGCGATGTGCTGTCGCTCATCGAGGAAGTGCAGTCGAAGGTTGACCAGTCGGAAGCCGAAGCGCAACTGAAGAAGATGCAGAAGAACGAGTTTACGCTCGACGACTTCCGCAGCCAGTTGCGACAGGTGAAAAAACTCGGCTCGTTCTCGAAAATCATGAAGCTGCTGCCCGACCAACTGCTCGGCGGCATGGGCATGCCTGACTTGGACGAGGAACAGACGGCGCAGATGGAGCGCGAGTTGAAACGCACGGAGGCGATCATTGATTCGATGACCGCCACGGAGCGCGCAGACCACCGCATCCTGAACGCCAACCGGCGACGGCGCATCGCGCGCGGTTCGGGCACGAACGTCGCGGAAGTTAACGCGCTCGTCAAGCAGTACGTCGAGATGCGGCAGATGATGCGTCAGCTTTCGGGAGCAGGCATGTTCGGCGGCGGCGGAAATGGCGGCGGCGGCGGCGGAGGCATCAAGGGCCGCATGATGCGCAAGATGGCAGGCATGATGGGTATGCCCGACATGAGCGCGATGATGGGCGGCGGCGTTGAAGGTGGCGGCGACATGAGCGGCGGACTCGCCGGACTACAGCCGCCCGCACCGGGCCGCAAGAAGTTGAAGAAGAAACCACGGCACAAAAAGAGAAGATAATCAGAGGTTAGAGGTCGAAGCTGGGAGGTCAGTAAAGACAGTTGCTTTTACTGACCTCCGGTCTCCGGCCTCCGGCCTCCAAACTTTGGAGGATAGAAAGTTGTTAGCAATCAGATTAATGCGCATGGGCGCGAAAAAGCGACCGTCGTATCGCGTCATCGTCAAAGAGAAATTGTCGAAGCGCGACGGGGCATATGAAGAGAAGGTCGGTTTCTACGACCCGACGCGCAACCCCGCGGAGGTGCGTCTCGACATGGAGCGCGTCAACTACTGGATGGAGCGCGGCGCGCAGCCCACGGACACCGTGCGACAGTTGATTCGCCAGCAGAAGCGTGCGGAAGCGGCAACAGCGGACACAACGCCCGTCGCCTGAAGCGAAATTTAAGCGATGAAGGAAGCCGTCGAGCTAATCGTTAAAGCCCTCGTGCAGGACACGGAGGCGGTGGACGTGCGCGAAATCGAGCGCGACCGCTCGACGACGATTATCGAGTTGCGCGTCGCGCAGGATGACATGGGCAAGGTCATCGGGCGACAGGGGCGCACGATCAAGGCTCTGCGCTCGCTCTTGCACGCGGCGGGCTTGAAGCACAACCGCCGCTACGTGCTCGACATCGTCGAATGAAAGCCGACGGCGAAGGGGGCAACGCCGAATCACGCGAGAGCGCAGACCTCACTGGGGTCGAACTCGTCGCCGTGGCGCGCGTGGCGAAGGTGAGGGGCTTGCGCGGCGAAGTGGCCGCCGACCTGCTGACCGATTTCCCCGAACGCTTCGAATTGCTCGAAGAACTCATCACCGTTAACGGGAAGGGCGAGCGCCGCCTGCTCGCGCTCGAAAGCCACTGGTTCCACGGCGGGCGCGTGATTCTGAAATTCGCGGGCTACGATACGCCGGAGACGGCGGCTGCGCTCGTCGGGCTGGAATTGACGGTGCCGGAGGCGGAAGCCGTCGAGTTGGAAGACGGCGAAGTTTACGACTGGCAGTTAATCGGCTGCCGTGCCGAGACGATTGAAGGGCGAGATTTGGGGACGGTGCGCGAAGTCCTCCATCTGGGCGGCGACGCGCCGCCGGTGCTCGTCATCCGCGGCTCCGGCAATCAAGAGCATCTCGTCCCGTTCGCCGAAAGCATCTGCGTCGAAATTGACATCGAGCGGCAACACATACGTGTGGACGCGCCGGACGGACTGTTAGAGCCGTAAATAGTAGATCGCAAATCGTGAACGGGTAAAAGGCATTTCACCATTGACGATTTACCGGTTCACGATTTACGCATGCATCGCTTCGACATCATCACGATCTTTCCGGAGTTCTTCGGCGCGGTCTTCGAGTACGGCATCGTGCGACGCGCGCGCGCGGCGGGGTTGGTCGAGATAGCGGCGCACGACCTGCGCGGATGGACGCATGATAAGCACAAGATCGTTGACGACCGCCCGTTCGGAGGCGGCGACGGCATGGTGCTCAAGCCTGAGCCGATCTTTGAAGCGGTGGAAGCGTTGGCGGGCGCGGGCGACGCCGCGAGTTTG
>JBAVPI010000972.1:0-6649 GCA_049692915.1 Pyrinomonadaceae bacterium | reverse complement strand
GCCATCTTCACTGCACGCGAATGGAGCGGACGCGATTGAGCCTCAGAAGAGTGGCCCTCATCAGGAATGCGCGGGCGCTGTCTCGGAAGTCGGCACGTCAGCGTCCTGCGCCGTCGCGGCGTCGGGTCGCGCGGCGGCGTTGATTCTTGCCAGCGCGCCGAGCGTGATCATCCAGCCCCAGAGCGTGAAGACGAAAGCCAGCGCGAAGCGGAGTCCGAACAGCACCAACTCGACCCCGGAGCTTTTGATGAGAGGCGTGCGCGAGAAGATCAGGACGTAAGGAATCACGCCGAAGACGAAGAGACCGACCGCATAGACAACGATTGTTTCCTGTGCGAAGACGCGCGCGATCACGCGATGTAATTTCCTGAACGTCGCCATCAGGCCGTCGCGCGCGATTGAGAGCCACATCTGAATGCCCGCGAGCGGCAGCAACACGCCGAGCAGCAACAGCCTGAGCGAGGTGAAGACAACCTCCTGCCAGTGCAAAGGTCGCGGCGGCGGCGAGGCTTGCGGAAAGACGGGGACGTGCACGCTCGACGCCGACTCGCTGACGGGGAAGCGCGCTTGCAGTTTGTTCAAGAGATAGACGACGAGCACGCACAGCGCGATGAGCGGCAAGCTGACGAGGAGTATCTTGACGAAATCCGCCAGCGCCCTCTTTAAAAGCGCGGCGGGCGACGCGGTGACACCCTCCGCGAAGTTGGCGGCAGCCGCTTGCAGCAAAAGAAAGAACAGCGGAGCGGCGACGGCCCACACGGCTGTGCCCACGAGTTGCGCCGTTGTCGCCTCGCGCGTCGCGAAGAAGAGATAGAGGCTCGCGAGCAGCGCAAGGTAGAGCAGAGTCAAAACGGCGAGCGCGCCCGGACTGCGCAAAAGCCCACGCGCCGCCGTGCCAATCGCGATGAATGCGTCTTTAATCATTCCTGTGTCACTTCCCTTCCGTCGTCGCTGCGCCGGTGTTTCATTTGCTGTCGAGAATCGTCAACGCGCCGCTCGTCGAGTTGGCGCGTGCTTCCGGCTGGTACATCTGTTCGACGCGCGCCGGGGCGACGCGGAACTGCCCCGGCACCTGCACGCGCATCGCATAACGGAATGTCGCGTCGCCGTCGAAGTAGTTGACGAAGATAACGGCGCGGTTGTCGCGAAACTCGCGCGAGCTATACCAATCGCTCCAGTCCTTCTCGTTATAGTTGAGGTCAATGCCGCTGACCTGTTCAACCTGCTCGCAGCCCGCCGGGATGGGGTCTTCGATCATCAGGTAATTCGCCTTCTGCCCCTCGACGTGCAGGCGCGAAACGATGATGTCGCCGGAGCGCACCTCGCCCGCGAGCGGTTCGAGTTGCCATTTGAGCGTGCCCTCTTCGTCGCCCTCGACGATCTTCAGGCGAGCGTAATCGCGCGTCAGCTTCAAGGCCGGTGTCGCGGCGGCCTGCACTTCTTCGTCGTTCGTGAAATGCGTGAGCGTGGTCGAAAGATAGAGCATGCCGTGGCCGTGCTTGACGACGCGCACCTCGCTCGCACCGCCGACCTCCGCGTTCCGGCGCGTGACGACGAATGCTTGCGCGCCCGTCGCATCAGCCGCCGTCATCTGCCGCGCCAGCACCTGTTCGCCGTTGACGTAAACCTCGACGCTGTAGTCGGGGTCGAGTTCCTTGCTCACCTTCAGATAATCCGTCAGGCCGAAGATGGCGAACGCCGTCTCCTTCGTCGAAAGCCAGTAGTAGCCGTGCCTGCGACTCGTGACGAGCCAACGCGCGGCCTTCGGCAGCAACTCGCTCTGCGGCGAGATGCGCGCCAGCGCCTTGACGGAAAGCGCGGTCGCCTCAACGTCGTCGGCCTCTTCGATGTCGTGCATCGCTTTACGGCGCGACGCCCAGTGCGCGTCGTGTTCGTTGGCGCTCGCCGTGCGCTCGATCTCTGAGGCCACCACTCCGGCGCGCTTCACGTCGCCGCGTTCCTTCAACGAGAGCGCCAGCAGAGCGCGACCGTAGGGCTGCAAGCCCGCGCGTGTATTGAACAGATTATCGAGATAGCGTTCGCCGCCCGCGCCGCTTTCCGCGAAGGCGTAGATCATGTATGCGCGCGACTCGGCGTCAATCGCGTCGCCGTCCTCGGTCTTGCCCTGCTCGATCATCGCCTTAAGCTTTTCGCGCCCGCGTTCGAGCCTTGTTTCGTCAATCTCAAAGTTGGCGCGCTTCGCCTGCGCCAGCCCGTCAACGACGTAGGCCGACATGAAGGCGTCGGTCGGGTCGTCTTTCCACCAACCCCAGCCGCCGTCTCCGTGCTGATAACTGTAGAGGCGTCGCAGGCCCTTGTTGACCTTGCGCGTGATGTCGTTCGTATCCTTGATGGTCGCCGTCCGCACGTTCTGCAAGGCTTGCGTGACGATGACGTTGGGCAGGAAGCTCGACATCGTCTGCTCCGTGCAGCCGTATGGGAAACTCGTCAGGTAGTCGAGCGCGCCGAAGAGCGTACCGGCGATTGAGGGCGCGACCTCGACGCGCAACGTGCGCGCGTTCGGGTCGGCGTTGGCGGGCAAGTTGTACGTGAAGGTCTTCTCCGCGTCGTCGTCAGAAATTGTTGTTGACTCGGCGCGTGTCACCTTCAGGCCGCGCGGGACGATGGCGATGGAAGTTTCGAGCGCGTCGGATTCCGTGTCGGTCAAAGCCTTCGCGAGAATTTTCAACTCGCCGCTCGCAGGTGCGTTGACGCGCCAGTTGACGCGGTACTCGCCCTGACTCGGTATCGTCACGGTCTGCTCCGGCGAGTCGAGCAGGCGCGCGCCGCCAACGTCAATCGTGATCTTCGTCGTCTTGTCGGCCTTCAAATAATTGTGGACGATGCCGGAGAGCGTCACGGTGTCGCCCGCCGTCAGGAAGCGCGGCGACGCGACGCGGATAATCACGTCCTTGCGCTCGACGACCTTTTCGACCGCCGTGCCGACGCGCGTGTCCGCCGTGACGGCACGCGCCGTCGCGCGCCACGTCGTCAAATTATCGGGCAGTTCGACCTTCACGTTCGCCTTGCCGTCCGCGCCCGTGACGATTGACGGCTGCCAGAAGGCAGTGTCCTTGAACAGCTTGCGCACCTTCGGTTCGACCGTCACCGCGTCGTTCTTGAAATCGGCGAGTTGATACGCCTTGCGATTGCGCGCCAACTCGACGACCTTCTTTCCGGCGTAACCCGTGAATTGATAATTGACGGAGAAGGAGGTCTGCACTTCGTTATAGCGCCGCCCGTAGAACTCTCGACGGATGTCGCCGATGGATTCGGGCGAGATGCTGTAGATGCTCTCGTCCACGACGCCGAAGGAGACCTCCGCGCCCGCCGCCGCCGAGCCATCCGCGTTGCGCGCAGAGACGGTGTAAGAGGCCGTCTCGCGCGGCTTGTACTCTTTCTTGTTCGGAACGATCTGCAAGTTCAAGAGCCGGTCGCGCGCGGGCACGACGAGCATCAATTCCTGCGTGTACATCTCGCCGCCCTTGACGTAAGTGACGTTCAGAAAAACGTTCGGCGCGAAGTTCGGTTCGATCTTCACGTCAATGGTCTTCGCACGTCCCGGCGAGTCTAATTCCTGCACGTTCATCACGGTCTTGAGTTCGGTCGTCACGAGCAGGTGCGCTTCGTTCGTCGGCAGAAGCGCGAGGACGTGGGCCGTCTCGCCGGGCCTGTAAGTTTTCTTGTCGGGCACGAGTTTGATGGCGTCCTCGCCCTCATAGGACAAGTCCGTCCACTCGTTCGCGCGGTCGGTGACCCAGATTGAGCCTGCCTCGGAAGTGATTTTCTTACCGTTCTCCTCAACGGTCGTCTTGATGTGGATGTTGCCCGGTGCGGCGACGGTGTAATCGTAAGCGGCCTTGTCTGCGGCGTCGGTTTGCACGTCGGCGGAAGACAGTTCTTTTTCTTTCAAATCGTAATCGGGGTACTCGTCGCCCTCCTCGGTCTTCTTAATAACTTTTTCCCAGCGCCGCTCGAAGAAGGCGAGATGCACGCGCGTCGCCGACGCGGGGCGGCCTTCGCGGTCGTTGGCGGCGACTAAAATTTTGGCGGTGTCGCCCTGATAGTAAACGTAACGCTCCGGCTCGGCGCTGGCGACGACGTTGCCGCGCACGCCGACGAGCGAGCCGCTGCCGTCCATCGCCCTGCGCGCGGCGTCCGTCACCTGCGCTTCGAGGCGATACGTGTAATCCCAATTCTCTTTCTCGCCCGGCTGCGGCACGTCGAACTCGACTTCGAGCCGCCCCGCGGCGTCCAACTTGCCCTCGCCCTCCTTCACCATCTGATCGTCATAGCCGCTGCCCGCGTCGCTCTCGTCATCAGCCGAAGGGTCTGCGCCGAACTCGTCCGCGTCCTCGTCGTCGGACTTTTGCCACCAAGGGTAATAGCGCGAGCGATAGATGTAATACTTCACGTCGGAGCGTGCGACGGGCGCTCCGAAAAAGTAGCGCGCAGAGATGTTGAACTTCGCGCGCTCGCCGACCTGCGCATACTGTTGCGCCGCGCTGACCGTCACTTTATATTCGGGCTTCTTATACTCCTGCACCTCGAAGTAGCCGGTCGCCGACGCCTCTTCGCCGACCCCCACGTTGATGTTGTAGTTGCCGAGCGGCGCTTCTTCGGGCAGGTCAAGCTCGCCGCTGAACGTGCCGCGCGAAGAGAGCGCCACGTCCTGCTGGTAAATCTGCCCGCCGTCGGGGTCTGCCACAGAGACGCTGACGGTCTTGGCAGGCAGGAGTTTGTAACCGCTCGCGGTCAAACTTCGCAGGATGCCTTTGAAGTAAACTTTCTGCTGCGGACGATAGACCGGGCGATCCGTGTAGATGTAACTCTTCAACTCATCACTGCTCCCGCCGCCGCCCTCTTCATCGCCCTCGCCCCCGCCGAAGTAGAACGAGTCGAGGTCTGAGATGGCGAAGCTCTCGCCCGCCGTCGCCATCATCAGGTAGGAACTGTTGTCGGTCTCGGCTTCCGGGTTCTCCGCGTCGGCGCTCTCTTCGTCGCCCTCGTCCGTCGCCGCCGCGGGCGTCTTCTTTTTCTCCATCTGAAGCTTGAGCAGTCCTTGCCGGTCGGTCGAGCCGTTCTTCACGTTTTCGTCCTTGCGAATAATCTGGACGTTGACGCCCTCGCGCGGCGCGCCCGTCTTGCGATCCGTCGCATAGACGAGCATCCCGCCGTCGCTCGAACTCTTCTGCACGAGCGTCAGGTCGGTGACGATGGCGACGCCGAAGGCGCGCAGGTCTCCGTTGACCGCCTCGACCAGATAGACGCCCGGCTCGCGCTTGCCGAGCGAAATCATGCGCCGGTCGTAGGCGTCTTCGAGCGGCGGCAGCTTCTCGCGCCAACTGCTGACCATCTGGTCTGGATTGAGCAGCGGCACGCGCGCGTAGTCGGCGACGTTCAGAGGCGTGCGGTTGGCCGCCTCGTCCTCATCCTCTCCGGCGCGAAACTTCTGGTTGAACGAGCGGCGCGACCCGTTCTGTAGCTGCGTGCGGACGTAAGTCTTAAAGCCCGTGTAGAACCAACTTTTGAAAGCGCGTAGTTTTTCCAGAAACGTCGGGCGGCGCTTGGCGTTCTCGCCGAGTTGGCCCTCTTCGTCTTCGCCCGCCTGATGCGGGTTGTCGAGTTGACGGAAGAATTTCACGGGGTCTTTGACGCGATAGACGCGGAAGTCGAGATTGTCCACACCCCTGTAATTGACCCACACGCGCGTCCGGTCGGCGGAGCCGTAAGTGTGATTCGTCATCAACGAGAAGAAGGGCTTGGCGTGCTCGTCCGGCACGGTGATCTCGCGCCCAACGTACTCCGGCAGAGACTCCGGCGCGCTCTGCGCCGCGAAGCGGTTGAGCGTGCGCGCGCGCAGCACCGTGAAGCCGACAAGCGCGGCGCAGAGCGCGAGGTACACAAGGACGGAGGCAAGCAGTGTTCGGCGAATCATAAGTCTCTAATCCTTCATTGCAGAATCTTGAGCCGGTAGAAGCCGACGAAATTTCTGTTGGCCGCGACGGGACGCCAGCGTGCGTCCGGGTGAAGGTCGAGCACGGCGAGCCGCACTTTCTTCACCGTGCCCGCATCCGACGCGGACGCGCCCGTGTGATAGACGACCCAATCGTTCGCGCCCTCCGCGTCCCGTTGAGCTTCGCCGACGAAGATCATCACGTGATACGGGTAGTTCTGCGCCCGCGTTTGATGAAAGAAAAGCAGGTCGCCGGCGCGCGCCTGTCGCCGGTCGCGGCTGACGAATTCGCAGTTGAAATCCTTGAGCGTGCGCGCGTCGGCGAACTCGGAAAAGTTGCCGTCGCTGAGGTCGGTCTCCTTGAAATCGCCGAAGCCCGTGCGAAAAATTTTCTCGCCGAGCGGGCCGTCCGAAAGACTGTAGGCGCGCACGTCGGGCGCGAGCGGTTCATAGTCCGCGCCCATCCGTTTGAGCCACGCGCGGTCGTGTTTGCGCAGCGCCTCGCGCCACGCGAAACGCACGAGACCGGCACAGTCTCTCTGCTCCGCGCTCCATTCGTCGCTCGCGTGAGAGAACTGCAATTCGGCGATGGCGGTGAACCAGCGGCGGAAATTTTCGCGGTCGCCGAACGTGCGCAACTCCGCGCGGTCGGGAATGCCGTCGCCGTCCGAGTCGTCCCAGTGCACCTCGGAC
>JBAVPI010000971.1:0-1505 GCA_049692915.1 Pyrinomonadaceae bacterium | reverse complement strand
CGCCGGATGCGGGCTTCTCATCGATGGGATAGATGTGTATGCGCCCGGCGAAGCGCGAGCGCGTAACCTGCGCCACGTCGCGCGTCAGAAGCGTCGGCTGAGCGGGCGCGATGGGCGGCACGCCTTTGGTCATGCTCTCCGTGTTGTCGGGGCGAGCATTGGCGCGCGGGTAGTCGAAAATTTCCGACGCGAAGTGCCAGCCGCCCGAAGTCGGGAGCAACTTAATTTCAGGCCTCCGGTCAATGATGACGAGTCGCCCGCCCTCCGCAACCCAGCGCAGCAAAGCATCCGCCTCGGCGTCTTCAACCGGACGGCGCGGGCGTCCCACGATCACGAACGTCCGGGGCCGCGCTTCGTTCTTGTCCGATAGCGAAGTCAGGGGGCGGCCCCAACGCGCAACCTGATAACCGGACTGCCGTAGAAATTCGTAGAAGGCGCGTGTTCCCGTCGCGCCCGCGTTCTGCGTCGAACGGTCGGGCGCGTACTCGGAATCTGCCTCCTGCTCAACGCGCACGTAGGACGCCGCGTTCAGCGCCGCAAGCACGACGAGCATCAGCGCAACGGTCAGGAGGATGGCGAGACGACTCTTCATCAATAAGTCGGGAGCAGTATCGGGACGGGCGTTCGACGATTTAAGACTGAACGGCTCAACGCATGTCGAGCGCATGCCGGCAACGTGCGCGGAAATCCTGCCAGTCGGTCTCCGTCGCGTCTTCAAGGCCGTACCAGTGTCGCTCGAAGTTGAGCGTCAGCGGCTGCATCTCTCGAAAGAGTTGCGGCGGCGCGGACTGGCGCACCGCGCTCAAGTAATCGCGATTTGTTTTATGGCGCGCGAGACGGATGATTTTGCGGTCGCCGAGTTCGCAGAGCAGCGCCACGTAGGCTTTGCGGATGGCACCGCGCAGATCGCCCGCGCGCGCCATGCGTTCGGCTTCGGTGAGTAAGTCCGAGGCCGTCTGATCGGGCGCGAGTTGTTCGCCGAGCACGACGCGCGGCTCACGCAGGGAGATGCCCTTCGATGTCGTGCCGCGCCGCAGCCAGTAGCGCTGCGCGACGTATGCGATGATGCCGAGGCCGAGCGCGACGACGAAGATTTGCGCGCCCCTTGAGACGGTCGGACTTGCGCCGGGCTGCATCGGTTTGATGTTCGGGATCAAGCTGCGAATCAATTCGACGAACCCCTCGACGGCGCGACCGAGCGCGCCTCCCTCCGAAGCTTTCCGGTTATATTCGGGACTGCGCAGGATGGCCGAAAGACGACCCTTCTCCGCATCCTTGTCCCTCGCACGCGCATCCGTGTCGCTTTTCGTCGCTTCGCCGAGACGCTCTTCGAGCGCGCGCAGGCGGGCGGCGATGTCGCGCAACGTCTTCACACTCTCCCCGTCGTCTGTCCCCTTGGTTGACTTCTGTTCGTAGCCGCGCAGGGCTTCGTGGAGCCATGCGTTATCCACATTCACCGCCCCGCCGCCACGATCACCTTCCCGCTCAACTTTTTCCTTCGGCGG
>JBAVPI010000970.1:0-2338 GCA_049692915.1 Pyrinomonadaceae bacterium | reverse complement strand
GTCCGCGCCCGCACGCGCGCGGATGAAACGTGCGGCGTGCTCCGCGCGTTCGTATAGAGTTTCGGGAACGTGGCTCTCCGACGGTTTCATCTGCTTCCCTCGCTCGCGAAAGTCCGCTCCAATTGATTCGGATTAGTTATCGCGCTTCTCGTCTTTGAAAAGGATATTGAAGGCTAACATAAGCGCGCCGCCCGCCGCCACCAGAAAAAAGATGATGGCGATGGCCGGGTAGCCGAGAATCTTAAACGTCGTCTCGACCCTCATCATCAAAGCGGCCCCGATAATCAGGGCGGCGAGCACGAGTCCGAGCGTGATGCGGTTGGCGATTTTCTGAAACCCTTCCATCAGCTTCGCCTCGTCAATCGCGTCCACTTTGACTTCGATGCCGTTCTGCGCGACCGCATCGAGCAGTTGATTGACGCGGCCCGGCAGCTTCTCCGCCAGTTGTTTCAATTCCAGAAACGTCGTGTAAATGTTCCCCGATGAAAGCGTCCGCCGCACGCGCTCCTGCATGATGGTGTTGGCGTAGGTGCGGATGGCAAAGTTGGGATCGAACTTCGGGTCGAGCGTGTGGACGACCTGATCTAGATTGAGCAGCGTCTTGGCGAACATCGTAAATTCGGGCGGCAGGCGAAAGTTCGCTTCGCCCGCCATGCGCGTAATTTCGAGCACGGCGCGGCCCGCGTTGATGTTGTCGAGCTTGACGGCGTGATGCTCGACGACGAGTTCCGCGATCTGCCGGCGGAAATTCGTTTCGTCAAAATTATCCTTCGGCTCTCCCAGCTTAATGGCGAGGCGCGCCGCCTCGTCGCCGCGCCCCTCGCTGATGGCGAGCAGCAGTTGCAACAAACTGTCTTGAAACTGCGTGGTCAGTCGCGCCACCATCCCTAGATCAATGAGCGCGATTGAGCCTTCGTCCGTGAGGAAGACGTTGCCGGGATGCGGGTCTGCGTGGAAGAGGCCGTCCACAAGTATCTGGTGGAGATAGGCGTGAAAGAGATGCTCGGCGAGCAGGTAGCCGTCAATGTCGAGTCGTCCGAGCGGCGACAAACTCGTCACCTTTCGGCCCTTGATGTAATCCATCGTGAGGACGCGCGAAGTCGTGTAGTCTTCGATAGGCGTCGGAATCACGATGCGTTCAAACTCTCGCAGATTATCGGCGAAGAGGGAGAGGTTGCGAGCCTCCTGCCTGTAATCAAGCTCGCGCAGCAGAGTCTTGCGAAACTCTTCCAGCATGACGCTGAACTCGTAACGCTTGCCGGCGACGGTGTGCGTGTCGAGGAACGAGGAAATCTCTCCGAGCGCGCTGATGTCATCGGCGATCTGTTCGCGGATGCCGGGTCGCTGAACTTTGACGACGACCTGCCTGCCGTCGTGCATCACGGCGCGGTGCACTTGTCCGAGCGAGGCGGCGGCGACGGGCTGCGACTCGAACTGCGCGAACGCCTTCGAGAGTCGCACGCCCAACTCCGTACAGATAATCTCTTCGACCACGCCGAAGGAGAACGGCTCGACGTTGTCTTGAAGGCGTGCGAGGGCTTCGAGGTACGCGGGCGGGAGAATGTCGGCGCGCGTCGAGAGAAGCTGGGCCAGCTTGATGTATGTCGGCCCCATCCGTTCGAGGTCTGCGGCGAGTTCTCTGGCCTCGGCGGGAGGCTCGTGCGCGTCGTCCTCTCCCTCGATGGCCTCCTCCAGCCCGGCGCTCTTCACCAACTCGCCGCGGCCATATTTCATCAGCAGCCACGCGATGTCTTTATAACGTTTGAGGTGTTCGGCCTTCAGCGAAATGCCCATCTCAACTCCGGTAAGAAGACGGAAGCCGGGAATCGAAAGTCATCATGGCGGTAGAGACGAGCGGCCTCGGCTTCATCTCTCGACTCCGAATTTCCGGCCACTCTTTGTCGTCCTCCCTCATCCGGCTAGCTCTCTTTCTGGTACGGCATGCCCAGAGCGCGCGGCGCGCGGGCCTGCCCGATGAAGCCCGCGAGCACGACGATGGTCAACACGTAAGGAATAATCTGTATGAACTGGTTCGGGATTTCCTCGCCGCCGATTTTGACTCCCTGCAACTGAATTGAGACGGCTTCCGTGAGGCCGAAGAGCAGGCACGCGAGCATCGTCTGCACGGGTCGCCACTTGCCGAAGATGAGCGCGGCCAACGCGATGAAGCCGCGCCCCGATGTCATGTTGCGCGTGAACAGCGACGACTGGCCGATGGAGAGATATGCCCCGCCAATGCCTGCAAGCGCGCCGGAGAGAAGCACCGCCGCGTAACGCATCAGCGGCACGCTGACGCCCGCCGCATCAGCCGCGCCGGGATTCTCGCCCACCGCTCGCA
>JBAVPI010000969.1:0-19078 GCA_049692915.1 Pyrinomonadaceae bacterium | reverse complement strand
GTGCAGAGCACCGCCGCGCCCGCCATCCCGCGCGAACCCGCGACGACGAGCACATGCCCGTGCGTGTTCTTGTAAGAACCGTGCGCGTAGCGCGTCGCTTCCAGCCACTCGCGTGCGTCCGCGTCCTCGACCAGAAAAAGGTTTGAAGTCGCCGCTTCGACGAGCGAAGGCGGGGAACCGATCTCGGCGATAAACAACTCGCCGTTGAAATGCGAGGCGGGCGGCAGGACGTTGGCGGCCTTCGGCGCGGTGAACGTGACGGTCATGTCAGCGCGAACGGTTGGCCCGATGACTTCCGGCTGATCGGCGTCGAGGCCGGACGGGAGGTCTAGCGAGACGACGAGGGGTGTCGGTTGCCGTGCGTGTTCGCGCGCCTTGCCGACGAGTTCGAGATGCGCGACGACCTGCGCGCCGATGCCTTCGAGCGGGCGCGTCAGCCCCGTGCCGTAGAGCGCGTCCACGATGATGTCGTAATTATGCCGCGCGCTCGCGAGCCTCTCCCACTCGTCCGGTTCGACGCATTCGACGAACGTCAGCGGCGAAGGTCGTGTGCTCGACCCGGCCTCGAAACTCGCCAGACGGCGGACGATCTCGAAGTTAACGGCGGCGTCGCCCTTCGTCTCTGAAACGAGGCCGAAGAGGACGACATCCACATGCGCCCCCTGCGTCCAGAGAGCGCGTGCGAGCGCCGCGCCGTCTCCGCCGTTGTTGCCGCGACCGCACAGCACGAGCGCGTTTTTGCGCGAGAGATCGTGAGAGAAGCGTGCGGCCACATGACGGGCCGAGGCGTTGGCCGCCGCCTCCATCAAAAGTAGGGACGGCGTCGCATACCGCTCCGTGGTCAGGCGGTCAATCTCGCGCATCTGTGTGGCCGACAGGATTTTTCGCACGGAAGGGATGATAAAGAGAGAATCACACGCGGGTCAAACAGCGCACACGGCATGAGGTGAGAGAGGGAAGCGACGCTGCGCACAGAAAAATAGAGGCGGCAAATAAAAAGGCAACAAATAAAAAGGGCGACAAATAAAAAAGGCCGCCTGCGTCCCACCGCCACGCCTGCCGCCTCGCCGAGCTATCTACTTTTTGTGTATCTGAAGAAAAGGTTCAATGAGTTTGTGTCTCCAGAAAAACACGAAAATTTTTCTGGAGGTGAACGAGAAAAGCAAAACCGGGTCAGGATTACTCCCGGCCCGGTTTTGCTCAAGAGGCTCGATGCCTGTTTGACGTTCTACTTTTGATTTGCTTTGCGACGTTTGCGGGCCGCCGCCGCCATGCCCGTCAACCCCGTGCCGAGCAGAATCATCGTCGCCGGTTCGGGGACGGTGGTCTGCTGCGCGCCGGTGATCTGGCCCGTCAGAGAGACGGTCTGGCCGGGATCAATCGAGAAGTCATTGACGCTGAAGAAGAACGAGCCGGTGCCGCAGGTGGTCTGCTGGCCGGGGACGCCGCCCGTCGGATCAGGCTCGCAGTTCGTGTCGGTGAAAGTGAACAGGATGGGCGTATTGTTAAAGTCAACGAAGACGCCGCCGCTGTTGTCATTTCGCACGGTTCCCGTGATGGTGGCCGTGAAATTCGCCGAATTTGACCCGTTAATGCCTTGCGGCGCGGTGAAAGTGACCCGCAACGTGAACGGCGTATTATAAGACTGCGGCGCGGTGCTCAGTGACATTGAACCGAGGTTGTTGACGTTCGACCCCGGATTGGCGTTGCCGCCGAGTCCACGAAAGCCGCCGGCTGTTGTGCCGAAGAAGGTCGAATTGCTGTACGTCAGGCCGCCGGACGTAGCACTCGCTCCGGGCGCGCAGGCTGCGCCGAAGCATCCATTAGTAAAACCGGAGATAAAAACCTCGTCGGCGCGTGCTTCACTCTGGCCGAGGGCGAGAATGGCGATAGCAAAAATGCTGAGTGCGAGTGGTTTAACCATCGCGAGAAGGCGTCTGTTCATGTGTACTTCCCTCCGTAATCCCTATCGGGGCTGCTGTAGATTGTTTGATTGCACTCGGCTTCTGTATCTTTGAACGTCTGTCAGGAGCGGGCAAGCTCACTGTCTTTCAATTGTTATGAGCGAAACTCGAAACCGCACTTTCGGCGACGCCCGGCACGGAAGAGACGAGATTGATGGCCGTTAGCATTGATCGGCAGGCGCATTCGCCGCCACAACGCATGAATTTTCAAGATTCCAATACACCGATATTGCTTGTAAAGACTTAACCTTGGTGTGTTTTCAGAAAAGTGGAGGAGAATTTACAGGCTTCCAGAAAATTAGTAAAGCTTTTTTTGAGCAAAGGCCGGATTCTGTCGCTTTTCCAACGAAATCCGGCCTTTGCTCGTGGAAGAAAAGCCTGTCGCGGAGATTGGTCGGAAAAATCAATTTAACGAAGTCGTCCTTTGAGCAGTCGCGTGAATCGTCCGACGACGGCGCGCGCTTCGGGCAGGTTCATGGCGGAAGTGATGGCGAAATAGGTCAGCCCGTAGGGCGTCAAGACCAGTGCGGCGACGATGATAGGGTGAAGTTGAAAGCGCGCGATGCCGAGCAGGATGGCCCAACCGAGCGCCGCGCTCAGGGCCGCCGCCGTCCAGAGTTTGACGATGAAGAGGAAGGGAAGACCCGTCTTGCCGATGCGCTCGTTGAGTTTGCGTCGCAGCAGGTAAAACTCGACCCACCCGGCGAGACCGGCGGAGACTGTCAGTCCGGCGGCCCCGTAAGCCCAAGTACCGTCGAGGCCGAGGGCGCGCGGCAAAGGCAACGCGAAGAGATAGCCGAGCACGGTGGTGAGCACAACGCGGATGACGGCGAAGCGCAAAGGGGTGCGCGTGTCGTGCAGCGCGTAGTAGGTCGAGGCGTAGAGGCGTCCGAGTGTCGAGGCGAGCAGTCCGATGGCCGAGCCTGCGAGGATGCCCCAGACGTAGGGCACGTCCGACGCCTTGAACCTGCCCGTTTGATAGAGCGCGCTGACCATCACGTTACCGAGCGCGAGAAAGCCCATCGCCGACGGCACGATGAGGACGGCGATCTGACGAAGTCCCGCGTCGAGCCGCACGCGTAACTGTTCCGCGATGGCCTCCGTGCTCCCGACCGCGCTCGACATCTCCGGCAGTTCCGCCGCCGAGACGGCGATGCCGAAGAGGCTGACGGGCAGAGTGTAGAGGCTCTGCGTGTAGCCGAACGCCTGCACCGCGCCGTCGCCCAGAAAACTCGCGAGGAACGAATCAACGTAGGCGCTGATCTGCACGACGCCGCGGCTCGTGAAGACGGGCATGAAGTTGCGTATGACGGTGCGGACGCTTGAGTGCGCGAAGTCGAAAGAGAGGCGCAGTCCCTTGATGAGTCGCAGCACCGTCGGCAGTTGAATCGCGAATTGCAGCCCGCTGCCGACCACCGAAGCCCACGCCAGAATTTCCGCCAGATGTGATTGCTCGACGCGCCGTCCGTAGAAAATCAGCGCGGCGATCATGGCTACATTCCAGATGACGGGCGCGGTGTAGGAGAGAAAGAATCGGCGGTGGCTGTTGAGCACGCCGAGACACCAAGCGGAGAGCACGAGCAGCCCCGCGCCGGGGAAAAGTATCTTGACGAGACGAATCGTCAGGTCGCGCTTGTCGCCCTGAAAGCCCATCGCGATTACGTCAATCAGGTAGGGCGCGGCGAGCACGCCTGCGAGGACGAGCAGCGACGTGACGAGCGCGAGGATGGCGAAGACCGCACCCGCGACGTGCCCTGCTTCTTCCTCTTTTTCGCGCGCCAGCAGTCCGGCATAGACGGGGATGAAGGAGGCGGAGAGAGCGCCTTCGCCGAAGACATTCTGGAGAAAGTTGGGAATCCTGAAGGCGGCCGTGAAGGCGTCGCCGACGGCTGAGAGTCCGAAGTATTGCGCGAAGATACGCTGGCGAAGCAGTCCGAGGATGCGGCTGATGAGAATCCCCGCGCCGACGAGGAATGCTCCGCGCGACGTGCCTGTCGCCTGTCGCTCGCGCTTCGTCGTCGTCTTTTCAACGGGGAACTCGCCCGTCGAGGCCCCGACCGTCGCCGTCTCTTCCCCGGCGATGAGGCTCGCGTCCATGTGCACACCGGCCTTCACGTCGCCGACCTGTGCGCCGCTCCTGCCTTCGAGTTTTTCAGACGCGTCCTCTACGCGACCCTTTGTTAAAGAGTCGCCGCCTTCCCCCGAACTTGAGCGCGCGCGCGGCTCTCTCGTCCCCTCTTCATCTCCGTCTCGGCTCATCGTGTGTTTAGAGTTCGTAGTCCTTAATTTTGGTCAGGAGCGTTTTGTAACTGACGCCCAACTCTTCGGCGGCGCGCGTTTTATTGCCGTCGTGCGTGCGCAACGCCTCGCCGATTTTGTGTCGCTCGACGGCGCGAACGGCGCGTTCGACGGCTTCGCCCAGCGTGCCCGTTAAGTCCCAGAACGCAGGCGTCTCGTCTTTGAGCGTCGCGCCCGCGCCACTGCCCGTCGTCAGGCCGAGGTCGGAGGGCGTGAGCGTGAGCGTGTCGGCGAGGATACAGGCACGCTCAATGGCATTCTCAAGTTCGCGGACGTTGCCGGGCCAGCGGTGCGCGCTCAGTGCGGCCAGAGACTCTTCGCTCGGCGTGGCCTCGTGCTTACGCAACTCCCTGCCGTACTGCGCGGCGAAGTGTCTGGCGAGAAGGCGCACGTCGTCGCCGCGCTCGCGCAGAGGGGGAATCACGATGGGGAAGACGGCGAGACGAAAGTAGAGGTCGCGCCGGAACTCGCCCGCTTCGGCGGCGACGCGGAGTTCACGATTCGTCGCGGCCACGATCCGCACGTCCACGGGGACAGGCACGCGACCGCCGATGCGATCCACTGTCTTTTCCTCAATCGCGCGTAAAAGTTTTCCCTGCACGCCGAGCGGCAGTTCGCCAATTTCGTCGAGGAAGATCGTGCCGCCCTCCGCCAGTTCAAATTTGCCGGGGCGGCGTTCGTTCGCGCCTGTGAAAGAGCCGCGCTCGTGGCCGAAGAGTTCCGATTCGATGAGCGTTTCGGGAATCGCCGCGCAGTTGATGGCGACGAACGTTTTGTCGCGGCGCGAACTGAGATGATGGACGGCGCGCGCGAACAGTTCTTTGCCCGTGCCCGACTCGCCGAGCAGAAGGACGGTCGTGTCGGTCGTGGCGACGCGCTGCGTTTCGGCCACCGTGCGCTTGATGGCGTCGGACTCGCCGATGATGCGCGGAAAGCCGTAGCGCCGCGACCACTCTTCGCGCAGCATGACGTTCTCGGTGCGCAGACGCGACTGTTCGAGCGCGCGTTTGATGAGCAGCAGCAGGTGATTCGAGTCAACAGGCTTTTGCAGAAAGTCGTGCGCGCCGTCCTTCATCGCCTGCACGGCTTCGTCAATCGAGCCGAAGGCCGTCATCACGACGACGGGCACTTCCGGGTCAGCCGCCTTCGACGCGCGCAGCACATCCATGCCTGAGCCGTGCGGCATGCGCAAATCCGTCAGCACGAGACGGAAGGGCGCACGCGCGACTTCCACTGCCGCCGCGCGTGCGTCCTCGGCCTCCGCCACCGTATAGCCCGCGCTCTCCAGCGTCAGGCGCAGGACGCGGCGCAAACTCTCTTTATCTTCGACGAGCAGAATGTCAGGCATGAAAGAAACGACGAGCCGCAGGCGATGCGACGAAAATCAGTTGCCGGCATACGCGCGCGAAAAATGGCGCGCAGGCTTTGCTGCTTTCCTCTGGTCGCGAACGATGCTGAGGTTAACGACGCGAAAGGTCGAGTGTCAAGCACCCTGTCGGGAAGCCGACTGAACCGCCCCGCACGTCGAGCCGCACGCCTCAACCAACTTCCCGCGCGTCATCTCGCGCCCCGCCCGGCGCTATGAAGCGGGCTACACAGTTTGTCACCTGCGGTAACAGCCGCGCGCTTGCGTGACCGCCGCTCCATTTAACAAACGCAGCATTTATCAGGGAAAAACCGCGCGAGCGCACGTGGCATCGTGGTTGCTCCTGTCGAGAGCGGCGGCACGCGCGTCTGAACAGTCATAAACGCCTGCCACGTCACCCCGAATCAGTTCACATTGGAGAGTGGTCGCGGAAAGATGAGAGAAGAAAAAACATATCGCACGCGGCGCGCGGACGGCGGCTTCAGCCTCATCGAGGTGCTCACCGTCGTCACCATCATGCTCATCATCGGTGGCTTCGCCCTGCCGCAACTCGCTTCGTCGAGGAGACTGCTCAGGTCTTCCGCCGTCCCGCGTGAGTTGATGAGTCAGCTTCGACTCGCACGCCAGTCGGCGATGTCGCAGAGGGAAGCGATTACCTTCCAGTACGACGACGTGAGTAAGCAGATCACGCTCTACGATCACGGGGCGGGGTCTGCGGGCACGGCGATTCTAACCGCGTCCAACTATCCGGCGACGACCGGCTCGAAGGTGATGGGCACTTTTCCTCTGACCTCCGTGGGCGTCCCCGCGAGCGAGATCAGTTACGGCCGCCCGACCGTCACCGGCTTCCCGACCGGCGCGCTGCCCGACAACGCCAACCTCGTCTCGCTCACGAGCAATAAGCTCAACATCACCTTCCAGCCCGACGGGCGTGTGCTGAACAGCGCAGGCGTGCCGACCGACTTCGCGCTCTTCTTTTACAATCCGCTCATGCAGAAGGAGACGGCGGTCGCCATCTCCGTGCTCGGCTCGGCGGGCAGAATTAAAACATGGAGGTACAGCGGCTATGCGAACGCGTTCAAAGAATAAGGGCGAAGGCCGCGACGCGGGCGGGCATCTGCGCGGGCGTGCCTCCGGCTTCACCATGCTGGAGATGACGGTCGCGATGGTCGTCCTGATGGTCGGGTTGCTGGCGCTGGCGTCGGCGGTCGGCTATGCGCTGATGGCGGGCAACCGCGGGCGCAACGTGACGAACACGAAGCTGCTGATCGTCTCTGTCCTCGAACAGGTCGAGAATTTGCGCAACACGGGCGAATTGAGTTTCGGGCAAATCAATAACGTCGGCGTCGTTGACACGTCGGGGACGGCGGGCGTCTTCCGTACCGGCTTCAATCAAATCACGAACCTGCCCGGCGCTGACGGAATTTACGGAACGGCGGACGATCTCGCCAACACGAACACGGCGCTGACCGGCTACGAGCGTGAGATCGTGATTACCTCGCTCTCGACCAACCTCAAAAAAGTACAGGTGACGATTCGCTATCCCGGCGGCGACGGCGTGATCCGCTCGATCAAGGGCATCAGCTACCTGAACAACGACGCGCGCAGCAACTACGTGCAATGACCCGTGACGGACGCGACCGTGCGCGCACGCGTCGTTCCTCGAACAACCATCGGAGGTATCTCGATGCATCGGCATTCTAATCAAAGGGGCTTCTCGCTGCTGGAAATGGTCTTCGTGATGGGCATCATGCTCGTCGTCACGACCGCGGTCTTGAGCATGCTGCGGGACACACTCAAATTCAGCAACGTGACCTATGAAATGTCCGACTCGCAGCAGAACCTGCGCACGGCGCACGAGTCCATCAACCGCGACATCATGTCGGCGGGCGACGGATTGCTCGGCCTCAATAACATCAAGGTCTCAAAGCTTTTCGTCAACAACTACCTGACGACCACGCCGGTTGCAGACCCCGTTATCACGACCATCTCGCCGCTGACGATTGTCACCTCCGACAACAACGTGGCGTCCGGCACAGCCATTCCCGGCATCGCCCCGTCGGTCAACGTTCGCAGCAGCCCGGCCTTGACCGACCGCCTGACCATCCTCGACATGGCGGACACCACTGCTCCCGCCAACAACGTCAATTTCCCCGCCGTCACGCTCGACCCCGGCGGGTTGGGCGCGATCAACGTCAACTCCAGCGGCTACAACGTGACTGTGGATGCGACGACCTACGCCGCCGTCAGCGTCAACGACATCTATTTCTTTAGCTCGTCGGCCGGGCAGACGCTCGGCAGAGTGACGGCCAAAGTAGGCCCCAACACCCTGCGCTTCTACACGTCGGACACCTACGGCTTAAACACCATCGGCGCGAACGGCTCGCTCAAAATCGTCGCGAACACTCCCGGCATCGGCATCGGCCCCGGCACGCTGCCCGTGACCATGACGCGGCTGTTCCTGATCCACTACTTCGTGGACCAGAACGGCCTGCTCTACCGTCGCGTCTTCGGCATCGGCGGCGGCGTCGGCTTCTCCGACAGCGTGATCGCGGAACACGTCACCGACCTCCAGTTCAACTTTTACCTGAAGGCCGCCACCGCCGGAGCAGCGGCACAGCCCACGACGACGCAACTCAACATCTCGCAGCAGTCACGCGTGCGCGAGGTGGAGGTGACGATCAAGACCGAGACGGCGCACAACGTCCTCAACGGCGCTCCGCAGGAGACCAAGATGACGACCACCACCGCCATTCGCAACATGCAGTTCAGGGAATCACAGCAGCCCACCAGCAACCCCGGATAAGGCCCGCGCCACGAAATTGTTAACCGTCAGATTGCAGCGCGAAATCGAATGAGGAACGTGAAGACCATGAAGGATTATCAAAACCCCAAGTCTGAAGCATCGTCACACCGCGACACGGAGCGCGGCGCGGCGCTCGCGATGGCGATGTTGGTGATGACGTTGATCGCCGTCGTCGTGATGTCGGTGCTGGCCGTCGTGTCGAACGAGGCGCGCATCTCCGGCAGCGACCTGCAACGCACGCAGACGTGCTACGCCGCCTCCGCCGGTATCGAAAAGATGACCTCCGACTTCAGCGCGCTCTTCAGCCGCACCTCGAACCCGACGCAGTCGCAACTCGACGCCATTCGCACGAGCTATCCGGCGTTGACGAGCGAGGGCTTCAGCTTCAACACTCCGCAGCCGACGCTCGCCCTCGACACCGCGCGCCTCACCGAGTTGAGAGCTTTGCAGGGCATCACGACCACCGCCCTGCCGCGCACGAGGATCGCCAGCGGGCCTTTCGCGGGCCTTTCCGCCTCGGTCGCTCCCTACAATCTGAGCGAGACGGCGACCATGACCGGCACAAATACGCAGTGTCGTCTGGAGCGAACGATCAACAACTACCTGATCCCGCTCTTCCAGTTCGGCATGTTCAGCGACGAAGACATCGAGCTGCACCCCGGCGCGAAATTTACGTTCAACGGGCGCGTCCACGCCAACGGCAACGTCTATGTGAGCGGCGTCGTCACCTTTCTCGACAAGGTCACAGCCGCCAACGAATTCATTCGCGACGTGATGCGCAACGGTCTCACGCACACCAGCACCGTGACGATGAACGTCGGCGGCATTGACGTGACGATGACGAAGGGAAGTTTCAACAACGGGCCGAATTTGCCGGGCGCAGCCGCCGGCGCGCGCGGTTATTTCCCCGGCTCGCCGGATGGCACGATCAACACGAGTTGGGACACGACCTCCATCGCCACCGCCGTCAGCGGGACGCCCGATCAATACGGCGGCCAGTTGCTGACACGCTCGACGGGAGCCTCGAAGTTGCTGCTCCCGCTCCAACTCGGCGGCAACCCGACGCGCGAGATTATCAAGCGCAAGCTTTCGACGGACGATTCGGTGCTCGGCTCGTCGCGCTATCAGAGCAAAGCCTCGATTCGCATCATGCTCGACGACGTGTGCACCGTCGGCCCGTGCGCGGCCAACGACGCCGGGATTCCGGCGGGCAGAGGCGTTGACTTGAGCACGTTCGTCCCGACGCGTCTGGGCCGACTCGTGCTCCACCGCTACAGCGACGCCGGTTCGGATTTGGGCGGCGACATCCGCCAGCTCGCGCAGGCGGCGAACGCGCCCGCTTGGAATCGCGTGGCGGACGCCGTCCGCAAGCCGGGAAACAGTGTTAACGCGACCGCCACCGTCGCAGGTATCGCCGGAGGAGCGCCGCTCGCGGGTCGCATTCTCATCGAAGTTGTCCCGCCCTCGACCACCGCCAATCCTTCGCCGGCTCCGATTGACGTGACGCAGGCCGTGCTCAGCATGGGCATCACCGAGGGCGAGCCGAACGCCATGCTCTATCTCCAGCGCCCCCTGTGGATGGCCTTCACACAGGGCAGCAAGGACGCAACCGCCACCACCGCGAACGACTATTTGACGTACATCCTGAACGACACGACAAAGTACAAGGCCGTGACCGGCGAGATCAACGTCAGTGCCAGCACCCCGGATACGAATTCGACTTACGGCTTCCTGACCGACCTTCAAGATCAAAGCGGCGGCACGGCGGCGACGGATCGCGACCCCGCGCCGCCCGCTGCACCGCCTGCCACCGCCACCAATCCGACCACATACTGGAACAGCATCGTTCCCATCAACGTCTATAACGTGCGCGAGGGCCGCATCAACACCGGCCTCGCCGCCAACGCCGTCTATGAGCGCGGCATCACGAGCGTCGTCGAACTCAACATGCACAACATCGCGCGTTGGGTTGACGGCTTCTACGACACGACACTGCTGAACGGCACGACCGCCGTCAGCGCCAACATTGACGGCGACGACGGCTTTATCGTCTATGTCTCCGACCGGCGCGGCGACCGCATCAAGTCCGAGCGGATCGGCGCGGCGACGCTCAGCACGACCAACGGCATGGCCGACAACGAAGACATCTTCGGCCCCAACAACGCGCTTGATTCCGGCGAAGACGTGATTGACGCGGGCGCGGACGGCTCCGGCACGGCGAAGAAGAACACCCTCCAGAGGGACACAGCCGAACTGCCGGACCCCGCCGTCTATAGCAACCTCGGCGCGACCGCCACCGAGCGCATCACGCGCGCCCTGAACGTCGCGACGTGGACGAACCCTTCAAACTATTTCCGCCGCGCCGTGCGTCTCTTCAACGGCGAAGACCTGCAAGTCAGCGGCGCGACCGGCAAGCTCTCGCAGACGAAAGGCATCACCGTCGCGACCGAGAACATGGTTTACATCTGGGGCAACTACAACACGACCGGCGTCAACTGCCAGCCGACCGTCGGCTCGACCCTGAACATCCCCACCGAGCCATGCCACTACAACGGCGAACAGGTGCCGGCCTCCATCGTCGCCGATGCCTTCACGCCGCTCTCCAAGACTTGGTTCGACTCAAGCACCTCGCTCTACCCGGAGGACACGAACAAGAGAATCGCCGACATTAACCTGAACACGTCGAGCAGCCAGACCATCGCTACTATGACTTCGGTGCGCGCGGGCATCATCGCCGGTAACAACCTGTCGGCTCTCGCGGGCGCACCCGACGCGGGCGACCCCGCCGAATCGCACCTGAGCGGAGGCATTCACAACTTCCCGCGCTTCCTCGAACTGTGGGGCAGCAATCTGAACAGCGATAACCGGAGTTGGAACTACGTCGGCGCGCTGATCCCGCTCTACCACTCGACGCAGGCGATGGGGCCGTATAACTCGGTCTCGTCCATCTACGGCGCGCCCATCCGCAACTGGGCCTTCGATGATTCGTTCAGAGACCCGACGCGGCTGCCGCCCGGCACGCCTCTGTTCCAGTACATTCAACCGACCGGCTTCAGGCAGGTCTTGTAAGCACGCGTGCCGCACAAGCCGCCCGACACGCGACGGCTTGTGGGGCAACGCTAACATTTGAAATTTGACCGTCTCAGGCTCGTCTCTCTCTCGCAGCGCCGCACGCTGCCTGCGGGGAGGCGAAAACGCCCCGGCACCTCTCAGGCTGCCGGGGCGCAAATTTTTATGGATGATTGCGGAGAGTTTAAGGCGAAGGGATGAGGAGATGAATTAAGTGCTTGCGCTTTTCATTCATCCCTCATCCCTTCGCCCTCATCAATTAATTCTGCTGTTCGTACTCGTCAATTCTGCTGTTCGTATTCGTCCGTCCCGACCGGCTTCGCGCTGTCGAATTCAGAGGCGGCGAGCCGCATGGCGAGCGTGTGCGGCGTGTAGGTGAACGGGGCGGGGCCGCCGCGTTGCTGTTGTATGTCAGCGATGAGCGCGTCCTGCGCTTGACGAAAGCGCGAGACGTTGCCGCGCTGGTTGAAGATGACGAAGAGCAGCGTCTCGCCCTCGCCCGTGCGCAACTGCCCGACGAGCGCGCTCGCCCCACCGTCCGTGCGCGAGAGTGTGCCGGTCTTTCCGATGACGCTGCCGCGCGCCGCGCTCTCGGCGTATCGCCTCTGGAGCGTGCCGGGGTCAACTCCCGCGACTGGCAGAATGTCCGCCGCCTTCAAATTACTATTCTTCAACTCCGCGAGCAGAGCGCGATAGACCTTCATCATCTGGCGCGGCGTCACGCGATTGACGCCGAGGCCGCTCGTCGAAGACAGGCGCACCGTATCGGCGTCGAGGTCGAGTTCCGTCGTCAGCAGACGCTTCACGCCCGCCGGCCCGCCGAGCGAGTCTCCGAGCCGCTCCGCCATGAAGTTGTTCGAGTAGCAGAGCAGTACCTTCAACACGTCCACGAGCGGCGGCGAGTAGTGCGTGAGCACGACGCGCGCCGCCTTCGGCACGGAGTCAACATAGACCGCGCCCATCACGGCGACGCTCGGTGCAGACATCAAGCCGGAGGCGTCGCCAAGCGCGAGACGCATGTCGTACCAAGCGCGCGTGGCCGCCGCCGTGCGCCTCGTCGCGTCGAGCGTGTCGTAGAAGGCTTCGCCCGAACGTTGCGAGGAAGAACTGAAATTCATCGTGAAGCGCGGTGCGACGATGAGGTCGCCCGTGACCGTGCGAATGCCGAGAGAGTTGAGTTCGCGCGCCACCGCGACCGCGTGCTCGTAATGAAACGAAGGGTCGCGCCCCGACACGATGAGGTTGCCCCTGACCGTGCCGGTCGGCTTGTCAAACGTGCCTTCAATCCAAACGGCGGTTGCGAAACGATGCTTCGCCCCGAACGTGCGCAGGGCCGCGAGCGCCGTTGTCAGCTTGACGGCGCTCGCCGGGTTGAAAGACTGATCCGCCGCTTGCGCCGACACCACCCCGCCGTCGAGTTTCTCCACGAGCACGCCCTGCCTTGAAAAGACGGGCTGCTCGTCCGTCAACTGCGGCAGAACATCATCAATCGCGGGAGCGTCGGTCGGCGGCAGAACGGGAACGACGGTCGGCGCGGGGGCGGCAGGTTGTCGTATTCCCATCCCGCCGCCGGGACGCACATCCTGCGCACGCGCGCCGCCGAGCGACGACAGTAAGATGGAGAGGGCAATAATTACGCGATAGGTCTTCAATCTTCCCATTACTCGTCCTCTAAAACTCAAGCTGCCGGAGCGCGCGCATCATAGCATGGCGATATCAATGAAGGGTGCGCGCTGAAAAAAAATCGGGAGAGTTAGCCGGGGAGCTAGACGTTTTGATGCCCGCGTGCATCGTATGAGATGCATGCGCGCCGCGCTCGTCCCTGTCAATCGAAAGCAATCTCCGTTCCGATAAAAAGAGTTCGTTGACAAGTCCGCGAACGCGCTCCTAGAATCCGAGTTAGTGATCTGCGACTCGCCTTTGTCTGACCTTTGTGCCGCGAGAAAAAGTACCCGTCACCGTCGAAAACATACGCGCCGCGCATCGCTCGCGTGCGCGAGACATCCGCGCGCGGCTCGCCGAGTTTGGCGAAGTGTGGCGCGAGGGTTCCGACGCGCGGCTGTGGGAGGAACTGGTCTTTTGCATCTTCACCGCGGGGGCTTCGGCGCGCATGGGACTGAGTTCCGTCGAAGCCGTGAGGCCGTTTCTGGCGCATGGCACGCACGAGGAGATGGCCGCGGCGCTTACGGGGAAGCATCGCTATCCTCGCGCGCGTTCAGGCTACATCGTGGTGACGCGCGACTATCTTGAGCGTGACTGCCGGATGCGCCTGCGCGAGCGGCTTGAGAATTTTACAGACCCGTTGGAGCGGCGCGACTGGCTCGCGCGCGAGCGCGGCATCAAGGGCCTCGGCTACAAAGAGGCGAGCCACTTTCTACGCAACGTCGGTTTCCGCGGTTACGCGATTCTCGACAAACACGTCCTGCGCGGTCTCGCCGAACTCGGTCGCATCGAATCGCCGCAGCCGCCCACGACGCGCGCGCGCTATCTCGCCGCAGAAGAGAGTCTGCGCGATTTCGCGCGCGAGGCCCGGATCAACTTCGACGAACTCGACCTCGTGCTCTGGTCTATGAAGACGGGCGAAATTTTGAAATGACGGAGCGAGAGAAATGATTCGTCGGTTCATTGATTCACTTCATCATTGAATCAATGAACCGAATGAATCAATGATCCTTACCTTATCATGTTGGATTGTGGAGTTGTTGCCATGAAGAAATTTCAACGCTTGACGGTCGGCGCTTTGATCGCGCTCTTTTTCTGCGCGGCGCTTATCGCGCCGGTGTCGTCGGCGCGTGCGATGGTTGTGACGGCACCGTTCGGGGATAGCGACAAGACGCGCGAGCGTGCCGGCCACGCGTTACGTGGCGGAGACTTTGAGGTCGCAGAGCAAATTTATCGCGAGTTGATCGCGAAGCACCCGCAGGATAAGGTTTCGCGTCTGGGCCTCAGCCACGCGCTGCTCAAACAGCGGAAGTTGCAGGACGCATTCGATCAGGCGGCGCGTGTGCTCGCCGAAGACCCCGTGTCGGCACGCGCCCACTCTCTGCTCGGCGCGGTGCTGCTGGCCGCCGGAGACTTTCGTCTCTCGGTCGAAGAGTTTCGCACGGCCCTTAGCTTCAAGAGCGACGAGGCGATCTCGGTCGCCGGGCTGGCGATGATTGATTTCTACGAAAATCGCCTCAGCGCGAGCGTCGAGGGACTGCGGCGCGCGTCCTTCCTCGACCCCGACGAGCCTGATTATTACTACGACCTCGGACAGGTCGCCGCGCGCTCCGAACGCTACACCGAGGCCGCCACCGCCTACGAGCGTTTCCTACGCGTCGCACCGCGCACGGATGCGGATCGCCGCGCGCGCATTCGCGGACTCGTGGATTTCCTGCGCTATCTCGGCTCGCAGGGCCAGTTGGTGCGCGTCAGCGGGGCCACCCGCAACGTCGTCCCTTTTGAACTCGCCAACAACCGCCCCATCATCAAGGTGCAAGTCAACAATTCAAAAGAACCTCTGCGCTTCGTCATTGATACGGGTGCGGGAATGACGGTCATCTCGACGAGCGCGGCGGAGCGTTTGGGGTTGAAGCCCGTGGCGCGCGGCGGGATGGCGCGTGCCGTCGGCGGCGGCGGGCGCTTCGAGATCGTCTATGGTTTTATCCAGTCGCTCAACATCGGCGATGCGCATTTCGAGCGCGTGCCCGTTTACATCCGCCCGTTCATCAGCGGGCAAGAGCCGGTTGACGGCTACATCGGCCTCTCCGTCCTCTCGAAGTTTCTGGCGTCAATTGACTACGGCACGCGCGCGATGCAACTGCTGCGCGACGACGCCATCCCGCCCGTCAATCCGGCGATTCCGCACTACGGTATCGAGATTCCGATTCGCATCACCTCCAGCGGTTTCTGGAGCGGCGAGATCAAGATCGAGGGCGTCGAAAAGTCCGTCAACTTTATTATTGACACGGGCGCAAGCATCTCCGTCGTCTCCGACGCGCTGGCGGAGCGCGAAGACATGGCGCGCTTCGCGCAGACGACGCGCATCAAGATTTACGGAGCGGCGGGGACGACCGATAACGTCCAGACGTTGATGCTGCCCGCGATGTTTCTCGGCACGCACATGCGCACGAACGTGCCCGCCGCCGTGCTCGATCTCGGCTCGATCAACGAGACGGCAGGGTTCGAGCAGACCGGCATCGTCGGCGGCAACGTGCTCAGGAATTTTCGCGTGACCTTCGATTTCGCGCGCGGCGTCGTCCGCCTCGAACCCGTCAAGAACGCGCCCGACGACACCAAGACGATCACGCCGATTGTCACCAGCCAATCATGAAACAGAGCATCTATCTCGAAACGTCCGTCATCGGCGCTTATCTCGACAACGGCGAGCCGTTTCGCCGCGACCTGACCATCCGCTGGTGGGAGCACGAGATGTCGGAATACAACGCCGTCATCTCGCCGCTCGTCGTGCGCGAACTCGAACGCGTGCCGGAGCCGCACCGCACGGGTTATCTCAAATTAATCAAGCCGCTCGAACGCGTCGAGTTGACGGACGAGGCGACCATCCTCGCCGAAGGCTACGTCGCGCGCGGTATCTTCCACCGCAAGTATCTCGGCGACGCGATGCACGTTGCCCTCGCATCGTTCCACAAGCTAGACTATCTCGTGACGTGGAACTTCGGACATCTCGCGAACGTGCGGCGGCAGGCGCGCATCCGACTCTTCAACACGACCGCCGGTTTCTTCGTCCCGCAGATCGTCACGCCGGAGTTTCTCGTGTCGGAGTTGACAGAGAAGCCTTAAATCGTCAATCGTAAATCGGGAGTGAAACGAGCGTTTTTTCCAACTCACGATTTACGATCTGTTATTCAAGAGATATGTACCGAAAGCCGAAATTCCTCGAAGAGCTGCACGCCATCCGCGAAGAGATGTCGCGTGAGGCCGACTATGATGTCGAGTTGTTCGCCGAGATGACGCGCACCGGCCAGCGCCCTAGCCACGGCCCCGTGCGTAACATTCGCGGTTTCAGAAGTCGCGCCCCGCGCGCCGACGAAGGAACGGACGCGACGACCAAACCCGCGCGAAAGAAGATGAGAGGTTAGTTGGCGGATGTTATTTGTTGGTGAAAGCAGAGAGGCTTCACTAACATCTAATATCCATCAACTAACCTCTTCCCGAATTATGGACGAGACGTTTGCCGCCATCGGGCTGGAAGTGCCGAGCGAGAAGGATTTCAACCATCTCGCGGAGCGCGCCGGCGATCACGGGGAACCGACGCAGCTTTCGCGGCGCGGCGCGGTGCTGCACGGTCGCTGCTGGAAACTCGGCGACGGGCTTGAGGTCTGGACTGTGCTCTACGAGTCGGGCACGGGCGAAGTCTTTTACGCCGACTGCCGCCCCGGCTTCCGCGCGCGCTATACGCAACGCATCACCCCGTGGGCGTTGACGGAGTATGACGAAGACGGCGAGGCCATCGTCCACGGCTATTGCGACGGGACGGAGACGGAAGTGCTCTTCGAGTTGCAGAACTTGACGGAGGTCGGCCCGGAAGGTTTCCGCGCGCAGGAATTGCAGATCGGGCTGTGCGGGCTGGCCTACCGCGCGCGCGTGTCGCCGTCGAAGACCGAGGGCAGCGTGCGCTGGCAACCGCTCGAACAGTTTGCGCCCGCCCGTGCCGCGCACGAAAACGACTGGAGTTTGTCGGGCCGCATTCTTTCCTTCAAAACTTTGCGTAACCCTCTGTCGGGGAGCGAACTGTACTGGGTCTATCTCGACCTCGAACAGTTGAAACTCGAAGTGCTCGTCAATCACCGCGCGTTGCGCGGGGGACAACTCGCGGTCGGCGCGACGCTCTCGGCTGAAGTCTGGTTGCAGGGACACGTCCTCGACCGCCGCGCGATGCTCTCGCGCTACGAGGGGGTTGATGTCTCCCGCACGGTGGCCGATCTGTGGTCACACCTGAAGCGAAGGAATTGAGAGGTGAAGTCGTTGAACGGGGGAATTGCAGGCAACCTGTAAAATGATTTCTCCCGACAACCGAAACCCCCGTTTACTTTCATGAAACGACTCGCTCTCTCGGCCCTCGTCCTCATCACGCTCTGCGCCGCCGGTCTCTACTTTTTCAATCAATACTGGATTCATCGCTACGACGCCTTGATCGCGAAGCAGGCCGCCGTCTATCGGCTCGACCCCGATCTCGTGTGGAGCATGATTTACGAAGAGACGTACTTCAGCCCTTGGAAGAAGGGCGAGGCGGGCGAAGTGGGCTTGATGCAGGTGACGCCGACGGTGGGGCGCGAGTGGGCCACTGAGACCGGGATGCGCGAGTTCGCCGACAGGATGCGAAGCAACCCCGAAGCCGTCTTGCGCGACCCGGAACGCAACCTCCAGATCGGCTGCTGGTATCTGGAAAAAATCTCGAAGGATTATCGCGACTCGCCGGACGCAGAGGCGCGCATCGTCGCGGCCTACAACGCCGGGCCGAGTCGCGCCGTGGAATGGAACAAGCCGGAGGCGGGCCGCAAGCCTCAGTCCGCAGAGCAATTCATCGCGCGCATTGACATCTCTTCGACGCGCGCCTACGTCTCGAACATCCTCGAACGCTACCGCAAACTGAAAGCGAGCGCGGGGCGGTGACGTACCGTCAACTGCTCGCGGCCAACGCAGACTTCCGTCGTCTCTGGTCGGGACAGGTCATCTCTGAGATCGGCGACTGGCTCAGTAACATCGCCGTGCTCGCGCTGACCATCGAACTCGCGGGCGCGGGGCGCGTCGGCCTCGCGATTGCCCTCTACGCCATCGCACGACACCTGCCGCTCTTCGTCTTTGGCCCCGTCGCGGGCGTCGTGGTTGACCGCGCAGACCGGCGACGTGTGATGATCGCGGCGGACATTGCGCGGGCCGTGCTCGCGCTCGGATTCTGTCTCGCCAACGTCTTTCAATCATTGCCGGTCATTTATGTTGTGGGTGCGGCGCTCTTCTCTGTCTCGGCCTTCTTCAACGCGGCCAAGCGCGCCTCCATCCCGAACCTGACGCGCGATGCGGACGAACTCTTGAGCGCCAACTCGCTCTCCGCCTCGACGACCGCGGCCACCATCGCCGTCGGCTCCGCGCTCGGCGGCATCATCGCCACGCTCGCCGGACGCAACCTCGTCTTCGTCATCAACTCGCTGACGTTCCTCGCCTCCGCCGAAATGATCCGGCGCATCCGCGCGCGCACGAGAAGGATGGACGCGGACGCGCAAGTCGAGGCGACAGTCGCGGCGACGAATCGTGCGCCCGCGACCTTCGTGCCCTCAAACGTCATTTCAACAGTGCCCTCAACGTCCGCGTCTTCCGTCTTCGCGCCTTCGTCCGTCTTCGCCGCGTTGCGCCGCGTGGCCGTCGAGTTTCGAGAGGGACTGCGCTATGTGCGCGGCGACAATTTGCTGTCGGCGGTCTTCATCGTGGCCGCCGGGTGGGGTCTGGGAAACGGCGCGGCGCGTGCGCTCTACAGCATCTTCGGCGCACGGATGGGCGAGGAGGTGATCGGCGCTTGGGGGCCGCTCGTGCGCGAGTGGGTCGAGCGCCCGAAGGATTTCGGCATCTCCGTGC
>JBAVPI010000968.1:0-7989 GCA_049692915.1 Pyrinomonadaceae bacterium | reverse complement strand
CGTCCACGAAACTAATCGCGGCGGCAAGATGACGTATCACGGCCTCGGCCAAGTCGTCGGCTATCCCGTTATTAATTTGAGTCCCGAACGCGAGGACGTGCACCGCTTTGTCCGCGACTTGGAAGAGACTTTGATGCGCGCTCTCAGGGATTTCGACATCGAGAGTTTTCCGATTAAAGGTCTGACGGGCGTGCACACCAAATCCGGTAAAGTCGCCGCCATCGGTATCCACATCTCGCGCTGGGTGACGACGCACGGCTTCGCCTTAAACGTTAATACCGACCTCGGCTACTTCGATCTCATCATCCCTTGCGAGGGCGAGCCGGTCACTTCGATGAAAGAATTGCTGGGCCGCGAGATTCCGCTCCGGGAAGTCGAAGACGCAATCGTCGCGCGCTTCGCCGAAGTCTTCGAGATGGAGCCGCGCGAAACTGAAGACTTGGTCGGCGAACTCTTTGGGACTGGATGAACGATGATGTCGAGGTCAGTCTTACGTGTATGTTCACTATTGAATTGATACGAGAAGCGCACGAGCGCATCCGCACGAAAATTCACCGCACGCCGGTTTTGACTTCGCGCGCGTTCGACGAGCGTGCGGGCCGCAGCGTGTTTTTTAAGTGCGAGAATTTTCAGCGCGCAGGTGCGTTCAAGTTTCGCGGCGCGACGAACAGGATTCTGTCGTTGAGCGTTGAAGAGCGGGCGCGCGGCGTGGTCGCGTTCTCGTCGGGCAATCACGCGCAGGCGGTCGCGCTGGCATCGCGAGAAGCGGGCGTCCGCGCGTGTATCGTGATGCCGACGGACGCGCCGCGCTCGAAGCTCGCGGCGACGCAAGGTTACGGCGCGGAGGTGATTTTCTACGACCGTCAAACTGACGACCGCGAGCAGGTCGCACGCGACATCGCCGCGCGCTATGGCCTCGTCGTCGTGCCGCCCTACGACGATTATCAGATCATGGCCGGTCAGGGCACGTGCGCGCTGGAACTGCTGGAAGACGCTCCAGACCTCGACGCGTTGTTGACGCCGTGCGGCGGCGGCGGCCTGTTCGCGGGCGCGAGCACGGTGGCGAAAGCCGTCAGTCCGAAGACGAGATGTTTCCCCGTCGAATCGGAACTATCCGATGATACGCGTCAATCGTTCTTGAAAGGCGAGCGCGTCTGTATCCCTCCGCCGCCGACCATCGCCGACGGGATGCGCACGCAAGCGCCCGGCGCGCTTACCTTCCCGGTGCTTCAGCGTAACGCCGAAGACGTGCTCACGGTGAGCGAGGACGAGATCGTCGAGACGATGCGCTTCCTTCTCTTACGCATGAAAATTCTGGTCGAGCCGACGGGCGCGGTCGCGGCTGCCGCGGCGCTCTACGGAAAACTTCCGCCGGGCACGGGGCGCGTCGGCGTCATACTCTCCGGCGGCAACGTTGACGGGGAAACGCTCGCGCGTCTCGTCGGGGATGAGGTGTAGAAGGAAGCCCCGCTTCTACAAAAAGACAACGCGTCGCCGCCGGTGTTAAAATAAACGCACGTCGAAAACATCCGGGAAGGAAGAATCACTGTGAGCCGCGAGTTGAGAGTAATCAATAACCCGACGCCGACGCGACCTCCGCGCGGCGGGCCGAAGCCCGACTGGTTGAAGATCAGAATCGGCGATCCGACGAATCAGAACGCGGTGCTGAAGTTGATCGAGGGCCTGAACCTCCACACCGTCTGTCAGGAGGCGCGCTGCCCGAACATCTTCGAGTGCTGGACTGACCGCACGGCGACCTTCATGATCGGCGGCGATATCTGCACGCGGCACTGTGGCTTCTGCGCCGTCGGGAAGGGCGAGGCCGGTTCGCTCGACGCGGAAGAGCCGCGCCACGTCGCAGAGGCCGTGCACCATCTCAACCTCGCGCATTCCGTCATCACCTCCGTCAATCGCGACGATCTGCCGGACGGCGGCGCGGCGCACTGGGCCGAGACCATCCGGCAGGTGCGTTCGCTTAACCCGCAATGCAAGGTCGAGGTTTTAATCCCCGACTTCAACGGCGACGAAGCGGCCCTCAATGCCGTGCTCGACGCAGAGCCGGACGTGCTCAACCACAACACGGAAACCATCGCGCGTCTTTACCGTCGCGTGCGTCCCGACGCCGATTATCAACAGACACTGACGCTGCTGCGTCGCGCCGCCGCACGCCGCGACCGCGAAGGGCGCGGGATGCTCACGAAGAGCGGCATCATGGCGGGCCTCGGCGAGACGTTCGATGAAGTCGTCGAGTTGATGAAGGACTTGCGCGCCGCGAGTTGCGACATCATGACCATCGGCCAGTATCTTCAGCCGCACGCGCGCCGCCTGCCCGTCGAGCGCTACGTGACGCCGGAAGAGTTCACGCGCTGGCGCGATGTCGGGCTTGAGTTGGGATTCAAGTACGTCGAGTCAAGCCCGCTGACGCGCTCCTCTTATCACGCGCGGCAGCAGACCGAAGGCGCGAAGCCGGAAGAGATTGAGAATGGCGTCGGCGTAAGTTGAAGTAGAGAGCCACATCAGAGTCGCAAAGGCGCGGAAGGAAGAACTGTTTTCCATCTCCGCGCCTTTGCGTATCCGGCGTTCGTCTTGCATTCGTGTGGCATTGAGTTCGTCATGAAGTTGAAAGTCGCGCCGGTCGCGCTTGGGAGGAGAGTATGAAAGCGGTCGTCTTTAACGAACACGGCGGGCCGGAAGTTCTTCGTTATGATGAACGACCTGAGCCGCGCATGAGAGCGAACGAGGTGCTCGTAGAGGTGCGCGCGTGCGCCTTGAATCACTTGGACGTGTGGGCGCGCGGCGGGCTGCCGGGAATCGAGATTCCGCTGCCGCACATTCTCGGCAACGACATCGCGGGCGTCGTGCGCGAGGCCGGGGAAGTTGTTGATTGGGTGAAGGCGGGCGACGAGGTGATGTTGCAGCCGGGGGTCAGTTGCGGGCACTGTCGCGAATGCCTGCGCGGCGCGGACAATCTCTGCGCGAGTTATGACATTATCGGATACCGGCGCGACGGCGGCTATGCGGAACTCGTCGTCGCGCCCGCGGTCAACGTCATCCCGAAGCCGAAAAATTTGAGTTGGGCAGAGGCCGCCGCGCTGCCGCTCGTGACCGTCACGGCTTGGCATATGCTCGTCACGCGCGCCGGGGTGCAGCCGGGCGAGGACGTGTTGATACACGCGGCGGGGAGCGGCGTCGGGTCAATCGGGATTCAGATCGCGAAACTGCGCGGCGCGCGCGTCATCGCCACCGCCGGGTCGGACGAGAAGCTTCAGAAGGCGCGCGAACTCGGCGCTGACGAAGTGATTAACTACACGAACGCCGATTGGCCGAAGGAGGTCAGGCGTCTGACGGAGCGGCGCGGCGTGGACGTGGTCTTCGAGCACACGGGCGCTGAGACGTGGCCCGGCTCGTTGCTCTCGCTCGCGAAGGACGGGCGGCTCGTCACCTGCGGCGCGACGAGCGGCTACGACGCGCGCACAGACATCCGGCAAGTCTTCTATCGTCACCTGACGTTGCTTGGGTCGTTCATGGGATCAAAGGCGGAACTGCTCGACGCGTTAAAGTTCGTCGAGCGCGGGATGATTCGGGCGGTCGTTGATCGCACGCTCCCGCTCGCCGAAGCGAGACGCGCGCACGAGTTGATGGGGGAGCGCGCGCAGTTCGGCAAGCTGGTTCTGATTCCTTAAGCGTCGCTCAGGTTCAAACCGCCCGCGCGTCGCACGCCCGGCGCACTCGCTTATCCAACATCCACGCTCGCTTATCCGGCGTCATTGCCGTCGGGCGAATCGCCGTCGTCGCCGTCCCCGTTATCGTCGGGCGCGGAGTCGGGCGGCGGGTCTCCCTTTTCGTCGCGGACGCGGAGGATGATGCAGTCGCCGTCTTTGTAAACTTCGTCGAACCAGCCGCTGTCGAGCGCGTTGTTATAGAAACCGTCGTGCTCCTGATCCATGAAGACGTAGCGCGCGCAACGTCGTTCGTCGCCCTCGCCGAGGCAGAATTTTTCACGGATGACGGGGCCGGGATTCTCCTCTTCGCCTTTGCCGATGCGCGCGTAGTCGTTCATCAGCGCGGAATTTTTGTCGAGCAGATAGGTCGGGTCGAGGCCCGCGACCCAGGGGCGATGCGGGTCGTAAAAGAAGAGTTTGGGAAAGTCGTCCCAGTCGGCGTTGAAGACGAGTTCGCCCGGCGGCACGTTATTCGTAATCCACTCCATCCCGCCCCTGTAGAGGTCTGGCTGCGGCATCCCCGCGATGTCCTTCGACGTGACGTAAGTAAACCATCCGGCGAGCGACGCGAGGACGACGGCGGCGAAACCGACAAGCGCATACTCCCACGCGCGCCGGTTCGTCGCCTTCTCGATTTTGACCGCATCCGTCTCCGTCGGCGCGTCAATGTTTTCCGTAACGGTGGACGCGGCGCGCGCGCCGTCGCTTCTGCGTGCGCGCTCGATGAAGGGTTCGAGGGCGAAGGCTGCGAAGAGGACGGCGAACGGCGGCCAGTATTCGGAGAAGCGACGCCAGCGCAAATTCACGATCATGAGGAACGTCGAGAAGAGCAGGAGAAAGAGCGTGCGCCCCAGACGCCGCCGATCCGCGTCCCTGTAAGCGAGGTAGCCCGCGACCATCGCGACGATGGCGACGAGGCAGTTGTTGAGAAACTCCCAAGTGCTGTAGGGATACCACTCGCCGCCCACCGGAGTGGAGAAGTCCTTCGTCGTCACTTTCATCGCGAAGTGTTCATAGACGAGTTGGACGTTGTGCGGGAAGTAAGGGTTGATGACATAGCCCAGCCCCGTGCCCAAGACGACCAGCCCTAGCGCGCCGAGCGCACGCCACACGTTGCGACTGAGCGCGCGCTCTTCCCACAACGTCACGACGAGCCACAACCCGGCAGCCGCCCAGAGTAAAAAGACCATGTCGTAGGTCAGCGCGAAGACGAAGGCGAGCGGCAGCAGCCAGATGTATTTTTTCTGAAACAGGAGGTGGATGCCGACGGCGAGCATAACGATGGAGATGCTCATCGCCTTGCCCATCTGGATGCGGTAGAGAAACGGCCCGGCGCTTCCCAAGATAGCGAGCAGCCACAGCAAAGGGTAGTTCAGACGGTAACGCACGACGAGCCAGTAGCACGAAAAGACCGCGAGGCAGGCGAAGAGCCACGTCCCCACTTTCGCCCCGTGTTGAAAGTCCGCGAACCACGTGAAGGGAATCTGCATGACGTGGAAGAGAAAATGGTGGTCAACGTAGTCGTGCGCGTTCAAGGTGGTGAGCGGCAGCGCGTCGAACTTCGGCGGGAACTGTCCGGCGCGCATCCCGTCCCAGAGCATCCGACTCCAACGGTAATGGTAATAGCTGTCGTAGTCGCCGCAGCAGATGGACTTCGTCGAAAACTGCAAGACCCAGAACGTCGCGCCGATGACGAGTGCGCCGATGACGAGCGCCAGCAGACGCTTGCGCGCATCGGTTGTCGCCACCGTCTCAACGACGCTCTCCCCGTCGCGCTCATCCGTCGCGACGGGGGCGCGTCCTTCGGCGGACGCAACCGCTTCGCTGCTCAAAACGTTCCCCATAAGAAAAAAGATGTTCCTCTCGTCGGCGGGTAAAGCTTAAAAGTGAAGCGACAAAATAGCACGAAGGTCGGGGCGAATGAAGTCGGCAGGCCGGAGATAAGACGAAGGAGCAAGGCGGCTTGAGCGTGCGCTTACGTTTCGCGCGTGTGCGGCGCGCGCAGCAGCGTTTCGAGGTCGGAGAAGCGGAAGGGTTTGCTGACGACATCATCAACGAGCGACGCATCCGGCGGGAGGCCGCCCGGCGTGTCCTGCCCGTAGCCGGTCGCCAGCACGATGCGCATGCCGGGCGCGAGA
This sequence comes from Pyrinomonadaceae bacterium, assembly GCA_049692915.1. Lineage (GTDB taxonomy): Bacteria > Acidobacteriota > Blastocatellia > Pyrinomonadales > Pyrinomonadaceae > JAIVJG01. Next base: position 2,129 of record JBAVPI010000968.1, on the reverse strand, counting down.
CGGCGAGCACGGGCGGCGAGCGTGAGGCCGTCAACACCCGGCATCGAGAGGTCTGTCAGCATCAGATCAAAACTTTCGCGCGCCAGTCGTTCGAGCGCCTCGTCGCCGCCGCCCGCCTCCGTCACGTCCTGCCCCAACTCGCGAAGCATCTCGACGAGCACGTCGCGCACCAACTCTTCGTCGTCCACGACGAGCACGCGGCGCGCGGGCAAGGCGTTCGCGCCCGCGTCGTGTTTGGGGCGCGGGACACGGACGCGCGGCAGCAGAATCCTGAAAGTCGTGCCGCGCTCCATTTCGCTCTCCACTTCAATCGCGCCGTCGTGCTTTTCGACGATGCTGCGGCTGACGGCGAGGCCGAGGCCGGAGCCGCGCGCGCCCTTCGTGGTGAAGAACGGGCGGAAGATGTGCCCGATGACATCCGCCGGGATGCCGCGCCCCGTGTCGCGCACGACGATGCGGACGAATTCGTCAGCGCCCTCTACGAGAAGTTGGAGGCGACCGCCGCCGGGCATCGCGTCGAGCGCGTTGAAGACGAGATTGACAAGCACCTCGCGCACTTCGGAAGGATTGGCCGAGACTTCGTCCGCCCCTTCAGGCGCAGGCGTGAACTCGACCTCGAAGCTCAGGCCTGAGGCGAGGGCGTCCGTCTCCCAACGCGTCCGCGTCAATTGAATGACATCGCTGACAAGACGCGAGGCGGCGATTGTGTGCAGGTGTTCGGGCGTGTCGCCGCGTCGTGCGAAAGTCTGGATGCGACGGACGGCCCCGGCGGCGTCGAGCGCGGCGGTTTCGATAATCTGTAGGTCGCGCATCTGGCGCTCGTCGGTCGTGCGCCGCATGAGCAATTGGACGCGACCGAGAATGGCGGTCAGCGAATTGTTGAAGTCGTGCGCCACGCCTGCGGCGAGTTGGCCGAGACTGCGCAGCTTCTCCTCTTCGCGCAACGCGGCATCGTCGCTCGCGTCCGTGTGCTCGTCCGCCGCGGCGGGATGAGAGGTGTCGTCTGTGCTTTCGGGTTTCATGCCGCCGCGTGTTTCATGCCCGGCATCGGAGTCGTCACTCAGTCTCGCAGACGTTTGACAAGCTCGATGAGGTCCATCGGGTTAATGGGTTTTGTGAGAAAGTCGTTGAAGCCGGAGTTGAGCGCGCGCTCGCGATCCGTGTACATCGCGAAGCCTGTGACGGCGACCATCGGCACGTTCTTGTACGCCGGAAACGCGCGCAACGCTTCGGCCAGTTCATAACCGCTCATTCCCGGCATGCCGATGTCGGAGATAATCACGTCGAAGATTCCGTTGCGCGCCGCATCGAGCGCCTGCGGAGCGCTCAACGCCGAAACCACCTCGTAACCGGCGTAACGCATCAGCGTCGCGATCATCTCGGTCACGTCCGGCGCGTCGTCCACGACGAGGGCGCGCGGCTTGTCGCCGTTCACTGCAAGGTTGTCGCCGGTGCGCGGCATCGGTTCCGTACGCTCGTTTTCGCCGAACGACATCAGCGGGTAGGCACAGCTTAAGACGTGCGGCGCGGCGTCAATAATCGTCCCTGTCGTGGTCAGCATTACTTCTATCCTCTCAACTCTTCAAAGCGGGACAGACCGGCACGGGCCTGTGAAACGAAAGTGTGAAGACGGGCGAGGGACGTATCGAAATTCTCAAGCCCCTGCTCTTCTTCTCTCCACGCGAGAGGTTGTCGCGTGTCGCATCGGACAAAAAACCATCAACCCTGCGCGCCCTCCGCCTTACGTTGCAGCAGCCCTTCGACCTCGTTTGTGAGGACGACGGGGTCAACGGGTTTCGGGATGTGCGCGTCGTACCCGGCTGAGAGCGCGGCCTCTGCATCCGTCGGCGCGGCGTAACCCGTCAGCGCCACTGCCGGGACATCCCGCATGTGCGGAAGTTCACGCAGGCGCTTGATCAATTCGTAGCCGTCAATCTGGGGGAGTCCGATGTCGGAGACGATTATATCAAATGAAGCGTTTTGAGCAATGCGCAGGGCCTCGTCCGCCGTCGAGCAGAGAGTTACGAGATAGCCGCGCGACTCGAAAATCACCTGCAACATGTCGAGCGTGTCGTGCGCGTCCTCGACGACGAGCACGCGGCAGGCCGCCTCCGCGCACGCCCCCTCCA
>JBAVPI010000967.1:0-5083 GCA_049692915.1 Pyrinomonadaceae bacterium | reverse complement strand
GCGTAAAACAGCATCACGGCGCACAGCGCGAGCGCCACGTAGCGACGCAGCAGGGCGTGCGGCCCGGAGGCGCGAAGTGTTGGTTGCGGGTTGGACTCTTTCTTCGACATGCGGATTTCCTTTTGTTATTTTCCCTTATGGACACGCGTGCGTGACGTGCGAAAGTTGTGGCTACCCCGCCGCGCGGGGGCTTTCGGAGACGATACTTAGGGGAGTTAAGCGGGCCAAGTTGTGTTTGGGTTGCTGGAGTTCAAGGGCCTCTAAAAGGCAGGCCGACTGACGGACTAAAGTTGAGGGCAAAGCTTAACCGCGACGGTGGCGAACTGTCAACGAAGGCGGCTAGTAATTTGCCCGACAGGAGCATTCGATTTCGCCTCGCAGCCCGAAGACGCACAAGGCCGCGCCGGATGCCGCGCGCGCCGCGCGCCCGTCCGCGCTCGCCGCATCGCGAGTTGCATAACGCGGGTCAATACCTTAAAACTGTTGGAGTCAATCGAGAGGTTTATCAAGTCAAAAATGTTTGTCGAAAGCAAAGTTAAAACAAAGCTGCTGCGCCAGATGGGCAAAGCGATCAGTGATTTCGGGATGATCGAGGACGGCGACCGCGTGATGGTCTGTCTTTCCGGCGGCAAGGACAGCTACACGATGCTCGATCTGCTGCTCGACGTGCGGGAACGCGCGCCCGTCCATTTCGACATCCTCGCCGTCAACCTCGATCAGAAGCAGCCCAACTTTCCCGCACACGTTCTGCCCGAATATCTCACGTCGCGCGGCGTGCCCCATCGCATCGTCGAGCGCGACACTTATTCGACCGTCGTGCGGCTCGTGCCCGAAGGCAAGACTTTCTGCTCGGTCTGCGCGCGTCTGCGGCGCGGCATTCTCTATCAGACGGCGCTCGAAGAGAATTGCACCAAGGTCGCGCTCGGCCACCACGCCGACGACATCATCACGACTTTCCTGCTCAACATCTTCTTCGTCGGCCAACTCAAAGCGATGCCGCCCGTGCTGCGCTCCGACGACGGGCGCAACACGGTCATCCGCCCGCTCGCCTACTGCCGCGAAGCCGACATCGTCGAGTTCGCCGCGCAGAAGGAGTTCCCGATTATCCCCTGCGACCTCTGCGGCTCGCAGGTGAATCTGAAGCGGGCGCGCGTCAAGCGTCTCATCACCGACCTCGAAAAAGAGATTCCGCACATCCGCGCCTCGATGCTGACGGCGATGGGCAACGTCGTGCCCTCGCACCTGCTCGACCCGGAACTCTTCGACTTCAAGTCGCTCTCCGCCGCGGTCGGCAACGTCGAGCAGGAACTGGACGCCGCGCTCGGCCACGCCGAACCCGAAGGGGAACTCGCGCCCGCCCTCGTCTCAATCGGGTGACGCACGCGATGGCGACCACCAGCAACAAAACGTCGAAGAAGCGGAAGCCTGCGGCTGCGAAAAAGTCGAAGCCTGCGGCTGCAAAGAATCGCAAGCCCGCGCGAGCGACGACGAAGACCGCTCAGGAAGCGAAGCGGCCAAAGCCTGCGAAGGCGGCGAAATCGCAACCTGAGAAAACGGCACGGAAGTCGCAGCCGGAACTTGACCTGAGCGCCTTCCCGCCCGGCTCCGTCACACGTTATTCGACGCTTCTCTGCCTCGCCTGCATCTTCGACCTCTTCACAAAACAACTCGGACTCGCGCCGCGCACGGCCTCAAGCGAAATCAAACGCTACGCGCCGACCGTCGAAGAGTTGACGGCGAGAGAGCCTGCGCGCCCCTTCTTCCGAAGCGACGAAAAGCACCCGCGCTGTCCCTACTGCGACTCCGCCAAACTCCGCCACGCGCGCCTCGACACGTATCGCATCGAAGGCGGCAAGGCGACTGACGCCGCGCGCCGCTCCCTCGTCAAGTCGCTCCCGAAGACGGGCGAAGGGTTCGGGTTCAGCGAAGTCAAATCCAATGCGCGCGCCGTCTTCTTCAACTGGCTCGACGCATTGGGCCGTGAACTCGACCTCGAAGACGACCGGCGGTGGATGCACGAAGCGACGCGCCTCTTCCTCGAACGCCGCGAGCCGAAGACCGGCTGGGCGGAAGTTTTTGAGAATCTAAGGCAGGTGCGACCCTCGCAACGGCTCGCCGATGGTTGGGAGCGCGACGGCGCGCGTCTCTTTCTCGCGCCCCCGCTCTACAACGATGTGCTGCTCGTCCAGTATCTCGTCAGCCGCTCGCATCGCCACGGCGGGCGCACCTTTGAAGGCAGGCTGACGCTTCCCGAACTCGTTCGCCGCATGCGACACTCCGGCCACCTCAAAGCGCAGGGCATCACCGAGCACGACCGCTTCGACGTGCTCGAACAACTCGTCGAACATCTCGCCGGTGGCGACTCCGCGGTCAAACTTCACTACATCATTGACCGACGCGACCTGCTCGATAAAGTAAAGACCGTCCTCGCGCGCTACGCCTCCTAAAGTCTGCGCTCATCCAACCGCTCTCTCTGCTTAACTCGCTCTGTCACCTGCGACCGGCAAGGCGCGGAACTTTACCGGCGTCCGGGTGTCTAACTCTCAAGGTTAAAAACAAGCGAGGTGAATTATGCAGACCGATCACGAACGCACGGAAAAGTCCGCCGCGCCGAACATCAACGTCACGCCGCTGATAGATATTCTGCTCGTGCTCTTGATTATCTTCATGGTCATCACGCCCTTGAAGCCGACGCGCTTCAAGACGCTCGTGCCGGAGAAGAGCGAAGACCCGCGCGAAAAAATCAGCCCGCACACTCTCATCGTCTCGGTCGAAGAAAATCTTCAACTCAAGTTAATTCGCGGCGAGACAATAATAGCGGAAGCCTCCATCCGAGACCCCGCAGTAATCGCCACGACACTCGCGCGTGAGTGGCGCGAACGTCAGACGGGCGGCATCTGGAGGTTGGGAATGGAGAATCGCTTTGAACTCGCGCCCGACGAACGCATCGAGCGCACGGTCTTCATCCGCGCGCCGCGCTCAATAGGTTATGGCGAAGTGGCAAAAGTCATAGACGGCATCAAGGGCGCGGGCGCGCAGCCCATCGGATTACAGACGGACGAGTTGCCGAACTGAACGAAGGTCATGAAGGCAGAAGGGTGAAGAGAAAGCGGGAGCTTGAAAGTCACGATTTCATCCATGATGCGTGCTGTTCAGATTTGCCTTTGTCGCCGGAAGCGATGCGTGACGGGCCTTCGTCTTCCGACGCCGATGGCGTTGCGCGAGATGATGAGCGTCGGCGGCAGTTGGCGTCGCTTGAACTCGTTGGCCGGCGACTCGACGCGGTTGAGGATGTCATAGACGAGCGCGGGGTCGTGTCCCTCAGAGATGATTTCTTCGGGCGTGGCCTTCTTCTCGAAATAAAGTTGCAGGATGGGGTCGAGCACGTCGTAGGGCGGCAAGGATTGGTCGTCGAACTGGTCGGGCGCGAGTTCCGCCGAAGGGCGCTTGTTGATAATCGCCCAGGGGATAATCTCGCTCTGGCGATTGTAGTGGCGCGCGAGCGCATAGACTTCCGTCTTGAGCACGTCGCCAATCACGGCCAGCCCGCCGTTCGTGTCGCCGTAGAGCGTGCAGTAGCCGAGCGCGAGTTCCGACTTGTTGCCGGTTGAAAGCAGCAGGCGACCTTCGGCGTTCGAGATTGACATCAGGATGTTGCCGCGCAGACGCGACTGGATATTCTGCCGAGCCACTTCCTCGCCCGCCGTCACCGGTTGCGACAGCGCGAGTTCTTCGACGAGCACTTCGTAAGCCCGCGTGATAGGTCGCTCGACGACGGGCATTCCCAGATTTACGCCGAGCGCGATTGAATCCTCGACGCTCCCGCGCGAAGAGAACGGCGAGGGCATCATCACGCCGAGGACGTTCTCGGAGCCGAGCGCCTCGCACGCGAGCGCCGCCACGACCGCCGAATCCAATCCGCCGGAGAGTCCGAACAGGGCGCGCGTGAAGCGGTTCTTGCGCGCGTAATCCTGAATCCCTAAGACGAGCGCGGCGTGCACCGTTCCGATGTCGTCGCCGGGCAGACAGCGTTCGTCGCGCGCGCCGCATTCGAGATCAACCGTGCCGATGAACTCCTCGAAGGGCGGCGCTTGCAGGATTGTTTCGCCGCGGCAGTCCGTGACGAGTGATGCGCCGTCGAAGATGATGCCGTCGTTGCCGCCGACGAGGTTGACGTAAACGACCGGAATGCCTGCGGCGCGCGCCCTGTGCGAAACCATCGAGCAGCGTTGCCCCATCTTGTTTTTGTTGAAGGGAGATGCGTTCGGCGAGACGAGCACTCCCGCGCCCATCGCGATCAACTCGTCCGCCGGGTCGCTCACATAAAGGCGCTCGCGCCAGAACGTCTTGTCGTTCCAGAAATCCTCGCAGACGGCGACGCCGAGTTTTTCGTCTCCGAGTTGAAAGAGGCGTCGCTCTTTGCCCGGCTCGAAGTAGCGCGGGTCGTCGAACACGTCGTATTCGGGCAGCAGCGTTTTGTCTGCGAAGCCGAGCAGTTCTCGATTGCGAATCACCGCCGCCGAGTTGTAGAGCTTTCGCCCCAGCGTCAGACCCGACGGCCTCACCGTGCCGACGACCGCCGTGATGCCCTCCGTCGCGGCGATGATTTTTTCGAGCGGCGCGAGCACGTTCTGCACCACGTCGCGGTCGAGAAACCAATCGAGCGAGGTGTAACCCTGAACGGCGACTTCGGGCAGCACGACGAGGTCGGACTTCTCGCGCTTTCCCTGTTCGATGGCGCGCAGGATTTTTTCCGTGTTGCCTTCGTAGTCGCCGTTCGTCGTGTTGATCTGTCCGATGGTGACGCGCATGCCGGTTAGGATAACGAAAACGCGTGCGAATGAAAACCGCATCCGCCGACTCTTAAAGCGGCACAACCCGACAGGCGAAAACAGGACGCGTGCCCGACAGCACCGCCTTTATCCTTCATCCCTCCGCCTTCGACTTTGCTCTCCCGTGCCCGCCGCCGCCCGGCGTCTCGATGCGCACGCGGTCGCCTGCCTCCAACTCCCAAGAGCCTTTGGAACTAATCTGCTCCTCACGCCCGTCGCGGCGGATGATTGAGTCGCGCCCCGGCTTGCCT
>JBAVPI010000966.1:0-2492 GCA_049692915.1 Pyrinomonadaceae bacterium | reverse complement strand
AGACCGTGCCGTGCGCTTCTGGAAGCCGGATCGAGTTCGACGGCGCGCGCGTATTCAGTCGCGGCCTGTTCGAGACGCAGCGCGACCCTGTGCGCCGCGCCGAGCGCCTGATGCGCGACGGCTAAATCCGGCTTCAAAGCGACGGCTGCTGCGGCCACGCGCGCCGCGTCGTCCGACCCCTCGACGCCGAGATAAAACGTCGCGACGCTCAACAAACGTTGCGCGTTGTCGCCGACCTTGAGTTCAATCCGGCGCGCGAGGTCGAATGCCGCCTCGCGCTCGTTCAGGATGTAGAGATTGGCGGGCAGTTGCGAGACGACCTCGACGAAGAGTTTGTCCGACATCTCTGCGGGCGCTTCGGCCACGGCGAGGCGGAACAACTCGACCCCGCCGCGACGGTCGCCCGTGCGCAGTTTTTCGTCTCCGAGCGCCGCGCGCGCACTCGTCAAACCCTCCGACGCGCGTAGCTTCAGGGCGGGCGTCAGACGTTTTTTGAGGAACGCTTGCAAACGCTGGATGCGCTCCGCCGGAGCGAGTTTCACGATCTCGTCAAGCTCCGCCTTCAGAGCCTCTTCGCCCGCCGCATCCAACGCCGCGCCGCCGGGCTGCTCCGCTTTCGCTCCGGCTTTACTCCCTCCCGCAGGCTTTCCCGCCGCGCCCTTTTGCCGCGCCGTCGTCATCGCACACGTCGCAATCGTGAGCGAGCCGCAGCAGAGCAGGATGAAGAAAGATGTCGTCAAAAGTCGTTTCATAAATTGTTGCTTCGAGACTGCGAATGAGCGCTTCGATTATGCCTGTGAGCACTTGCGATCACGCCGGTGAACGCTTCGTTATCGCGCCCGACGCGCGACGGGCCTGATTCTTTACCTGATCGCTTCGAGCAGCACGCGTCCCACGGCGTTGCTTGGCGCTTGCACGCGTAGGATGTTGGCGAGCGTCGGGGCGATGTCGGCGGGCGTGGCCGCCTGCGCGTAGCGGCCCGGCGCGATTCCGCCGCCCATGATGATGAGCGGAACATGCGTGTCGTAAGAATAAGGGACGCCGTGCGTCGCGCCGGTCGTGCCGTCGGACAGATATTTGAACGGCTCTTGCACGATAATTACGTCGCCGCTCCGACGCGCGTTGAAGCCGTGCAGGGCACGACGCGCGACAGCATCGGCGGGCGACACAGCACGCCGCTCAAGCTGTGTGCGCGTGAAGTAGCGCGAGATGCCCGGCACGGTGAGCGCCGCTTCGCCCGCGACACGCTCGATCTCTTCCTGCTCTACGCGGTCGCGCCGGAGCGCCGTTTCGTTGAAGTAGATACTGTTGTTTTCAAAGGCTTGGATGTAGTCGGCGGTCGCATCCTTTTCGGAACTTTTCCCGTAACGCACCTTGACGGCGTTGCGCACGGCGTTGAGCACGTCGGTCGTGCGGACGCGCGCGCCGCCGAGGTTGAGCGCGGCGGCATGTTCGGGCGTCGGCGCGACGCCGTGGTCGGCTGTGAAGACGACGACCGTGTTGCGCAGACCGACGCGTTTGTCCACCACGTCGAGCAGCGCGGCGATCTGTTTGTCCACGCGCAGCGTCATGTCCATCGCCTCCTGACTGTAAGGGCCGAAGCGGTGGCCCACGTAGTCGTTGGCGGAAAAGCTCACCGACAACACGTCTGTGTCCGCGTCCGCGCCCAAGTTTTCGTTGGCGATGCTTTGTTCGGCGAACGAGACGAGGAGGTCGTTGGTGTAAGGCGCATAGCGCAGCGCTTCGTAAAAATCCTTGCCGGGCGCGGCGGCCCCGCCCGTCGTGACGTGCGGAAAAGTGTTGGTGTCCTTCGCGTTGCCGAGCCTCTCCCACGGCGGCGCATCCGGCCCCGCGCGGCGCAGGTATTCGGACTCAGGCAGCAGTCGTTCCCAACGCGCGCCGAAAAACTTGTCGGCCGGTCGCGCCTCGTTGAAGCGCACGACCCACGCGGGCAGTTGAGCGAAGTAATAGGTGCTGGAGACGAACAGGCCGGTGACGGTGCTGAACCAGTAGGCGGCGTTCGCCGTGCGGCCCGCGGGAAAGATCGCGGCGCGGTCTTTGACGGAGATGCCGATGACCTTCGCGCGCCCGTTCGTCGCGAGTCGCAACTCATCGCCGAGAGTCGAGACGAGCAGGCGGCGTGGACTCGCGCCTGTTTCCGCATCGCCGCCGCCGATAATCTTCACCGCGTCATCCTGAATGTTCGTCACGACGCGATTCGTCTCGCGCTCAAACCATTCGTTGCCGACGATGCCTGTTTCGGAGGGCCACGCGCCCGTCATCATCGTGGCGTGGCCGGGCGCGGTCTCGGTCGGGATGTGATCGTAGTTGGCCTCAGTCCACGAAGCCCCTTCGCGCTCCAAGCGGCGCAGTCCGCCCGCGCCGAAGAGATCGTCGAAGCGTTCGAGATAGTCGTAGCGAAACTGGTCAACGGCGATGAGCAGCACGAGACGCGGGCGCGACGCCGCGACGCTCGCGCGACCCTTCGGCGC
>JBAVPI010000965.1:0-1907 GCA_049692915.1 Pyrinomonadaceae bacterium | reverse complement strand
GAATCACGCCGAGCGCCGTGCCGTAGTCGCCCGCGGTGGCGAGCGCGCCTGCGTTGCAGTGTGTCAGGACGGTCGAGTTGTCGGGTATTAACTCGCCGCCGAAACGACCGAGCGCGCGGTTGGACGCGATGTCTTCGTCGAAAATTTTACGCGCTTCGTCAACGAGCGCCGCCTTGACGACCTCCGTGCTGTCGGTTTCGGCCTTCGCGCGGCGAAAGCGTTCGCGCATGCGCTCGATGGCCCAGAAGAGGTTGACGGCGGTCGGGCGCGTGCGTCCCATCAAATCGCAGAAGTAGTTGAAGTCGTCTTCGAGATCGGCGACGGTCGTGCCGACGGCCTGCTTCGAGCCGAGGGCCAGCCCCATCGCCGCCGAGATGCCGATGGCCGGAGCGCCGCGCACGACCATCGTCTTGATCGCGTCGGCGACCTCTTCGCACGAGCGTAGCATGAGATATTTTTCTTCGTTCGGCAGCAAACGCTGGTCAATCATGCGGACGCCCTCGTCCGTCCACTCGACGGTCTTAATCATGGTGATTGAATCTCCCTTTAGATGCGCGGAATATATAAATAATGAGAAGTCTCGAAGACTGTCAGTGATTCTTCGGATCAAATTGAAGATGTATCTTACGCGAGGCTGAACGCGGCGGGCAATACGGGCGGAAGGTGTGGACGGTGAAAGTTAAAGATGGATTGATGATGCGGCGACGGCGCACACGACATACGGTGGTTTCGCATGCGTTGTCGCCGCATCAAGTTTTCAGGTATCCAAGTGGTTAATCAACCGCACGGTCGAGATCGGCTTTCGTCAACAGTCCGCCGATCAAAAAGAGCAGGCCGAGGAGAATGTGGACAATGTGATCCGGCGTGCCAAACTCAAGTGTGCCGGGAAGTAATTTGAAGAGGTGGCCGTCCGGACTCATGCCGGGCATGCCAGCCGACGGTGTGCCTTCAGCGCCGAGCAGAAAACCGACCACACCGAGCAGCAGATAGACGGCACCGAACACAAGGTCGAACATGCGCGCGCCTGCCAACGTTCCGGCCAGTCCGAAGTAGAGAGCGACCGCGCCGGAAACGATGTGAACCAGATTGTGTGCCACGCTCGTATGCAGACCGAGCACACCGGGGGCGATAAATCCGAGCAAGCCTGCGAGCAGAAAACCGATGCCAAGAACAGTTGCGATTGTTTTCGCCATATTCCAGTTCTCCTCCTTCGGGAAGAATAAGGTGGACAAAGTCGAGCGACACATCCAGAGTTTCGTTGTCGGGTAATGCCGCATCAGCGAACGCTAACGTTTTCAGGCGGGCGCATTGTATAACAGAAAGAGCGACTTTGAGATAGAGAAATCGTCACGTTAATGTCGTGTCAGGAAGCGTCCGTTGAGCGCCCTCTTTCATGAATGCTATACTCGGCCACCGCCGCAGCACTTTCCGCGCAATTCGTTGACGCTCTCGACCGTAGAGTGTGATGAGGGATAGTGCCGGGAGAAATTTGTGTGGAGAGAAGAGCGCATGCCGCTGCTTGAGGAACCGCGTCGCATCGGCCCCGAAGAGGCCTTGCGAATGATCGAAGAGGGCCGCGACCCGGTCTTCATTGATACGCGCAACGCGAGTCACTGGGCGCAGAGCGGCGAGCAGATACCCGGCTCGCTTCGCTTCCGGCGCGAAGAGCTTGAGGCGCGGATTGAAGAAGTGCCGCGAGGCCGTCCGCTCGTCACATATTGCGCTTGCCACTATGAGCATTCGAGCACGCGCGCGGCGCTCATTCTCGAAGAGTACGATTTCACGGAGATACACATACTCGTCGGCGGCTTCAACCTCTGGCGCGACAAAGGGCTGCCGCTGGAAAAAAAGGAGGCGGCGGCCAACGATCAACCGTCAGTTCAGGAAGGTGACGCGTTGGAGAGGTT
>JBAVPI010000964.1:0-10044 GCA_049692915.1 Pyrinomonadaceae bacterium | reverse complement strand
GGGGCGACGGCGACGCCTGCGACGGATGACGATGCGCCGCCCGCGTTGCCGCTTCCCTTCACCGTGCCGCCGCCCTGAGACGTGCCGGAGAAAGAAGTATTCGGCGGAGACGATGCGCCCGGCGGCGGCCCGCCTGCGGGCGACTTGTCCCCCGCCCCACGCAGTGACTCTTCAAGCGCGCCGAGCCGTTCGATGAGTTGACCGAGCGGGGCGAGACGGCGCATCTCGATGAGCTTGACGAGGCCGATTTCGAGTTGGTAGCGCGGGTGCGCGCTCTCGCGCAAATGTTTTTCCGTCTCGGTCAGGCTGTGGAAGAAACGCACGAGGTCGGATTCGGAAAAGTTGCTCGCCTCCTCAGACATTTCGCGCCGCTCGGACTCGCTCGCGTCCGCGTGCGACTCTCGTTCGCCCAAGACTTTGACGACCAGCAGATCGCGCAGGTGCGCGAGCAGATCGCGGCAGAAGTTGCGCAAGTCGTGCCCGCGCATGACGAGATCGTCAACGACGGCGAGCGCGTCCGCGGGGGCTTGAGCCGAGACGGCGCGAATCACGCGCGCGAGCATCTCCGCGCTCGCGAGGCCGAGCGCCGTCTCTACATCTTCAGTCCCGATCTCGCCCTCGCTGAAAGAGATGACCTGATCGAAAGCCGACTGCGCGTCGCGCATCGAGCCTTCGCCCGCGCGCGCGATTTCGCGCAGGGCATCTTCGGAGATTTTTATTTTTTCGGCGTCGGCGATGAGTCGAAGGCGTTCCGTGATTTTCGGGGCAGCGATGGTGCGGAACTCGAAGAGTTGGCAGCGCGAGAGAATCGTGACCGGCACTTTATGTTGTTCGGTCGTCGCCATGATGAAGAGGACGCGTGGCGGCGGCTCTTCCAGAGTCTTCAAGAGGGCGTTGAAAGCCGCGCCCGACAGCATGTGTACTTCGTCAATGATGAAGACTTTATAGCGGTCGCGCGCGGGGCTGACGCCGACGTTGTTGATGATCGCGTCGCGCACGTTGTCAACGCCGGTGTTCGACGCGGCGTCAATTTCAAGCACGTCAATCGAGCGGCCCTCGGCGATCTCGCGGCATGAAGGGCAGGCCGCCGGGTCTGTGAAGGCGCAGGGCGTGGGCGTCGGGCGTTCAAAGCGGTGGCAGTTGACGGCCTTGGCAAGGAGGCGTGCCGTCGTCGTCTTGCCGACGCCGCGCGCGCCGGAGAAGAGATAGGCGTGATGGAGGCGTTCGTGCTCAATGGCGTTGCGCAATGTGCGCGTAATCGCCTCTTGCCCCGTCACCTCCTCGAAGGTCTGCGGTCGCCATTTGCGTGCGATGACTTCGTAAGCCATAAATCGGACTCTCGCATTACGGTCTGCGCGGGAAAACTTCAGCGCGCTTCCGTCATCTCCATCAACTCGATTCTGTTGCCGAACGGGTCGAAGAACGAAAGCCGTCGCGCGCCCGGTATCGTAGGCTCGTCCTTGACGCGGACGCCGTGCCGCTCGAAATGTGCCCTGATCTCCGCCAGATTCTCCACCTCGAAGGCGGGGTGACGCTTCGACGGCGACTGCCCCTCTTCCGCGCCGATGTGCAACTGCACGTCGGCAATCTCGTACCACAGCCCGCCGTTCTTCTTCAAGACTTCCGGCTTTTCAATCTCCGTGAGTCCGAGAAAGCCGCCGTAAAATTCTCTGGCCCTGCTCTCGTCTCCGGGCGGGATACAAAGCTGGACGTGATTCAGACGATTGAAGTTGATCTTCATGATAAAGAAAAAAGAGTTGTCGCGAATGACTCCGGTGATGCCGGAAGTGTGCGCGTCGGATTGTGCTCCAACGACACGCGCTTCGGCAACCTTCGCGCCTTTCGCAGACAACTCTTTTCGAGATGTGGCCAGGCTCCAGACCGACCCGCAACACACGCCGCCGCCACTACCGTTGCTCCGTTCCCGGCCTGGCGGGGTTCGCGGGGCAAACGTTGTGCGGAGCCTGAAGCCTGATAAGTTTTCAAAACCGCTGTGTGTCTGATGCTAGATGCTGGATGTCGGTTTGTCGAGCCGACAGGGGAATCACATCCGGCATCCAACCTCAAAACGTACTGGCGGAGAGGGTGGGATTCGAACCCACGGTACGGTTCCCCGTACACAGCATTTCCAGTGCTGCCAGTTCAACCACTCCTGCACCTCTCCATAAAAGGGATGTTGACGGAAGGGGAAGGATGCGAAACACGGGACGGCCCTCTTCGACCCAACCCGTAAGACGTAAAACCGCTTCGATCTCAAACAACGGTCAACCGTCAGAGCATAACGTATCCCGGCGATTGCTGTCACGTCACCACGCCGAGTGTTAAGGGATCACTTGCCGGAGGTAAAATTTTCGACGACCATGAACAGCCCGCTTTTCATCCCCGGCATTCCCGGCACGGCAGGGACGTGTACGCGTCGTTGCCGAACACGTCCGCACGCTTCGTGCAAGAAGAGGTAAAGAAGCGTAACGGTGTAGAGTCTGGATTGATTGACATTCGCGAGATTCCGCTCACGATGCAGGGCGAGGATGTAGATTAAAGGGCGAGAGGCATTCCGAAAAATTTATCGGGACGAAACCATGAGCACAAACGAAGCGAAAAGCACAGAAGGAGCGACTGCCGCGACCGTCGAGGAAGGCAGGCTGAAGGAATCGCGCGAGCGCACCGCGTACTGGAATCGCTGGGGGCCGTATCTCAGCGAGCGTGCGTGGGGCACTGTGCGCGAAGACTATTCCGCGAACGGTGCGGCGTGGGACTACCTGCCGCACGAGCACGCGCGCTCCAAAGCTTATCGTTGGAACGAAGACGGGCTGGCGGGCATCTGCGACCGTCACCAACTGATCTGCTTCGCCTTGAGTTTCTGGAATGGCCGCGACCCGATTCTCAAGGAACGTCTCTACGGCCTCACGAGCGGCGAGGGCAATCACGGCGAAGATGTCAAAGAATACTACTTTTATCTCGACTCGACGCCGACGCACTCCTACATGAAATACCTCTACAAGTATCCGCAAGGAGAGTTTCCTTACGCGCAGTTGGTGGCGGAGAACCGTCGTCGCGGCAGGGACGAGCCGGAATTTGAACTGCTCGACACAGGCATCTTCGACGAAGACCGCTACTTCGACATCTTCGTCGAGTACGCAAAGGCCGACGCCGAAAACATGCTCGTTCGCATCAGCGTCGTCAATCGCGGGCCGGAGCGTGCGGAGCTTCACCTGTTGCCGACAATCTGGTTTCGCAACACGTGGTCTTGGAGCGACGATGAAACGCGACCGACTTTGAACCGCGCGGAGACGAACGGCTCCGGGGCGGTCGTCGAGTTGAATCATCAGCGGTACGGCAAGCGTCTGCTCTACTGCGAAGGCGAGCCGGAGTTGCTCTTTACGGAAAACGACACGAACGCGCGAAGGCTTTACGGGGCGGAGAACGATTCGCCGTATGTGAAGGATGCCTTTCACGAATACGTCGTGCGCGGCGCACGTCAGGCGGTGAACCCGAAGGGGCGCGGGACGAAGGCCGCCGCTCATTACACGCTCAGCGTCGGCGCGGGCGAGACCGTGACGGTGCGCCTACGCTTCGGCGATCAGGAGGCGGCGAGCGGCGCATCGTTCGCCTCCGGCTTCGACGAAATCTTTTCAGAGCGGCAGCGCGAGGCCGACGAGTTTTACGCGACCGTTATCCCCTCCAGCCTCTCGCCGGACGCGCAGAGCGTCATGCGTCAATCTTTCGCGGGCCTGCTCTGGTCGAAGCAGTTCTATCACTACGTCGTCAAGCGATGGCTCGAAGGAGACCCCGCACAGCCCGCGCCGCCGCCCGAACGCATGCACGGGCGCAATCACGAGTGGTCTCATCTCTTCAACGCCGATGTCATCTCGATGCCGGACAAGTGGGAGTACCCTTGGTACGCCGCGTGGGATTTGGCCTTTCACTGCGTCCCGCTCGCGCTCGTGGATTCCGACTTCGCGAAGGAACAACTGCTGCTCATGCTGCGCGAGTGGTACATGCATCCGAACGGGCAGATTCCTGCTTACGAGTGGGCCTTCGGCGATGTCAATCCGCCGGTTCATGCGTGGGCGGCGATGCGTGTCTATCAGATCGAACAGAAGAGGAGGGGCGTGGGCGACCGCGAGTTTCTCCAAAAAATCTTTCATAAGCTTCTGCTCAATTTTACGTGGTGGGTCAACCGCAAGGATGCGGAAGGGATGAACATTTTTCAGGGCGGCTTCCTCGGCTTAGACAACATCGGCGTCTTCGACCGCAACGCGACTCTTCCGACCGGCGGGCACATCGCGCAGTCGGACGGCACAAGCTGGATGGCGATGTACACGCTTGACCTGCTGGGGATGGCGATGGAACTGGCTAAGGAAGACGCCGCCTACGAGGATGTTGCCAGCAAATTCTGGGAACACTTTCTCTACATCGCCGAGGCGATGAACAACGTGGGCGTGGACAACGTCTCTTTGTGGGATGAGGAGGACGGATTTTACTACGACGTGCTGCAACTGCCCGGCGAAAAGAGCCTGCCGATGAAGGTGCGTTCGATGGTGGGATTAATCCCGCTGTTCGCGGTCGAGACGTTGGAGCCGGAGTTGATGAAGCGACTTTCCGGTTTTAGGAAACGCCTCGAATGGTTCATAGACAATCGCCCCGACCTGACGGAGCACGTCGCCTGTATGCGCACGTCGGGGCAGGAGGAGCGTCGTCTGCTCTCGGTCGTCCCGGAGGAGCGTCTGCGCCGCGTGCTGAACGTGATGCTCGACGAGGAAGAGTTTCTTTCACCCCACGGCATCCGCGCGCTGTCGCGTCGCCACCGCGCGCAGCCCTACACACTCAAGCTCAACGGGACGGAGCACAGCGTTGATTATGAACCGGCGGAGTCGAGCACGGCACTCTTCGGCGGCAACTCGAACTGGCGCGGCCCCGTCTGGTTTCCCGTCAATTACCTGCTCATCGAGTCGCTGCAAAGCTTTCACCACTACTTCGGCGACGACTTCAAAGTCGAATGCCCGACCGGCTCCGGCGAGTTGATGAATCTGTGGGAAGTGGCCGCGGAAATCTCTCGCCGCCTCGCGCGCACTTTCCTGCGCGACGAGCGTGGACGAAGGCCCGTCTTCGGCGGCATCGAGAAATTTCAAACCGACCCTCACTGGAGAGACCTCGTGCTCTTTCACGAATACTTTCACGGCGACAACGGCGCGGGCCTCGGCGCGAGCCATCAGACCGGCTGGACGGGCCTCGTCGCCAAGCTGCTCCAGCAAAACGGAGAATAATGGAGTGGCGGGCAATCGTGTCCGACATTTCCACTAAGCGAAACGCCTCGTTCCGTCGCAACGTTCAGTGCGCTCTCGTCATTTCGAGCGACGACATTCTCTTCGCGCGCGGATACGGCGTGGCGTCGCCCTTGATTCCGCTCCACAAAATTCGATTGAACAAATCCATATCCGCTTTATCAACTTCGTCGAGATCGAGTTGCAGGGATGCTCGCGCGTTTGCGCCCTGCGACGGATTCAATTCGTCTAGCGACTGTTCGGGCTTCAGCGCCGCGAAAGGGCGCAGGTCTGGTTTGTCGGCAAAAATTTCGCGCAGGGGGCGTCCGTAAAAATCGAATTGGGAAAGCGGCGGAAGCCCCAGAATTTCTTCCATCGTGGCGAAAACGTCCGTCGTGTTGACGAAGCGATGCGTCGTCCCGGCGCGGTTATAAGCGGAGATGACGAACATCATGGAGCGGTGCGAGTCAACGTGATCGGGGCCATCCTGCGCATCGTCTTCCAGAATGAAAAAGGCCGTGTCCTTCCAGTAAGGCGAATGCGAGACGGCTTCGACCATTCTTCCCAGAGCAAGATCGTTGTCCGCAAAACAGGCTTTCGGCGTGCTCAATCCGGCGCGTGCTCCGGCGGTGTGGTCGCGCGGCAGGTGCAGAATTTCGAGCGCGGGCAAGTTGCCTTTTCGCACGAACTCTTGAAACTCCTTCATCCACACGTCAACGCGCTTCTGATCCGGGATGTGCATGTCGAACGAGGCATAGTCGGGACTCGTGTAAGGGATGAGCGCGGCCTTGCTCGCACGATAGCGCGGCGCGGCGGACTTGTCTTTGTTCGGCACAGGCTCGGCGAACTCGCCGTAGTTGCGCAGCGACAGTCCCCTCTTGATCGCCGCGTTCCAGAGATAGCCCGACGCCGGTTCATCAACGTCGCCGCGTTCGTTTCCATCGCGCCGGTTTGCATAGACGGATGGAACCGTCTTCTCACCGTAGTCCGTGACATACGCGGCGGTTGACCAGACGTGGCCCTGCGAACTCACCTCCGCATTCACGAAGAAACGGTCGAAGAGTCCGAAGCGTTCGGCCAGAGCATGATGGTTTGGTGAGACGGAGCGCGGGAAAAACTGTAACGAAGTGTCGCCGTCCCCCTGCGGCAGGTCGCTCAACACCTGATCGTATGTGCGATTCTCTTTGATGACGTAGATGATGTGTTTGAACGGCGGATATTTCGACGCGCTTCTCGTCGGCTGATTCCAGTTGTTCGCACGCGCGACGCGTTCCGTAAGTTTTACCAACTCAAAGTTGTTCACATTTGCGGGAAGCGTCGTCATCGTACCGTTCAGTTGTCCGAGCGTGTAATCCGGACTACCGTCCGCCGACTTTTCATCGGGCTGGCGAAACTGCGGATTCGGTCGCGTGCCTTTGCCTTTGCCGTTCAAGACGAACAGATGATCCCGCGTCATCAACAACGCGGTCGGATACCATTCGACGGGAATGCGTCCGAGCATTCGATTAGCGCCTCTCGACCTTTGCCCGCCGGAAAGTTTTTTTGAAAGATTGAAAACGGCAATCGCGTTGTTATCGGCTTCGGCGACAAAAAGTTTTGTGCCGTCGGATGAAAGCGCGAGCGCGTCGGGCGTGCTGCCCTGATTTTTTGAGGGCGGCGCATCCGTTAAATTGGCGATTAACGCCTCGCTTTTCGTATCAATCACCGAAACTCGATTCGTCGTCGCCGAGGCGACAAAGAGACGCGAACCGCTCTCGTTGAGCAACAGCGCCGAAGGATGACGACCGACCGGAACTCTTCGATGTTCCGCGAGCGCCCCGCTTCGGGTCTGAGCGAAAACCGAAACCGTACTGCCGCCCCAAGCCGAAACGAAAACTTTGTCGCCGGGCGCAACGGCGACGGCGTAAGGATAAGCTTCGGTCGGTAATCGCTGCTCGATTTTATTAGTTTCGAGATCAATCACGGCTAACGAGTCGGCGAGATTTTCCGCGACATATAATTTTTTGCCGTTTGTCGAAAGCGCGATTCCGGCGGGAAAGCGCGTGCCGTCTTTGTCCGGCTCTTTCGGTGCGAGAACGATTCTATTGACGAGCATCGCTTGTTTATCGCGCCACGCGTAAACGTAAACGACATCTTCATTGCCGCCCGAAGCGTAGAGCGTTCGCCCATCATTTGAGAAAGCTAATCCGAAGAACGCTCCGGGTTGCGGAATCGTCTGCACGACGCGTCCCGTGTCGCGCTCGACAACTTGCAAACCCTGTTGACGCCAACCATTAAGCGAGAGCACAAACCTGTCGCCTTCGGGCGAGAGCGTCATCGCCAGAGGCATGTTGCCGACATCAAAGGATTGCCCCGCCGCGTCGAGACAGACGCCCGTCGGCAAGCAAGTCTGTTTCGTTTGTTTACTGTCATTGCGCGCCAGCGGCGAAGCTGTCTGCGCGTTGGCGTTCGCGTTCGTTAAAAATATTAACGACAGGCAAAAGATAAAGTCTCTTCCGATCCTTTTTTTCAACATCTTCTCCTCGCCTTATAAACTTACGAAGGCATTCGTTCGTCCGCCGTCGGGCCATAGAGATAACGACGACTCGAAAACGCCGTCAAGCATTCATGGGATGGCTTGCAGGCATCATGAACTGCGGAGCACGTTGCTTGATAACCTGCATCATCCGTCTCTGGAAAGCCCTGCCCTCCGCTCGCGGGCTAAGAATTTTCAGCGTTGCGGCACTAAACGCCAGCGGCCGTAGGCGACGAACGTCGCAAGTAGCCCCACCACCAGCGGGGCCAGTGCCGGCGTGACATCGCCGCCCGACAGCGTGATGGCTATCGCACCGATCATGATGATTAAAAGTCCGGCGGCGGCCAACGGCGTCAGGCCCGGACGAATGCGCAGGAGTCCGGGGAGGATCAGCCCAAGTGCGCCAAGCACCTCGACCACGCCGAGGAATCGCATGAGCAGTCCCGGCAGCGCCACCGGCCCCTTCAACGCGTCGAGCGGCATCACCAGTTTCATTCCACCGGCAAATAGAAAGAGGAGTGCGAGCAGCACCTGCACGATCCACAGCGCGTAGTTCATCAACGGTCTCCTTTGCGGCAACTCGCCTTCATTCTCACTCACAGGGCGGCGAGCATCTTTTCTTTCGGACATGTTTGTTCTCCTCTGCGCTTGAATGATGTGCGGGTGATTCTCAGCGCACTCTTCATGCACGATGAGCAATTTTATTTTCTATCGAAAGCATCGGACAGGGTGCATTGCGAGTCAATCTTTCGGCACCCCCATATCCATGAACAGCTTCCACGTGCCGTCCCGCTCCCGCCGCCAAATAGAGACGTAGCGCGCCTCGAAGGTCTTCGGTTGCCCGTTCTCCAGATACTTATAGTTGGACTTACCGGTCTCATAAGCCTTATCGCCATCCAACCAGATGTTGGAAGTCGCCACCGTCAAGACGACGCCCGAACCGAGTTTTTGCATTGACGCCTTGATGTGCTCAAGGATTTGCCGGTGTCCCTTAATGACTTTACCGTCGGGCCTCAATTCGATGGCGTCTTCGGCGAACGTGGAGATAATCATTGCGGCATCGCCCTTCGCCCACGCCTCGATCCACACGGCGTTTCCCTTTGCGATACCCCGACGGGCGTTAGCCAACTCCTCCGACGTTGAATCCGAACCGGCAACGGATTTCGCCCCGGTCGGTTTATTCTGCGCCTGCGCCGATAACACCGGCACAAGAATCAAAACGAGATAAACGAAAGCCTGTAAGAGCAGCTTGCAATTTCTACACATAATGTATCTCCCTTCGAGCGCGTATGATTCGCCAGACCTCTGATTTCCACGGCTCAAATCTTACCCCTCCCGCGTGCTTCACGCGACTTGCGAATCCATTTTGAGCCTATACGAGCGGACTTTAATCCGATGTATCTTGAATCAATATTCTGACGATAAAGAGAAGCGATTGAGGTAGGCTCCGGCAGTACACAGCGGCGCGCGAACGAACTCTACGGCGTCCAATGTGCACGAGTATGACATCGCCGATTTAGATGGTTATTCGATCACGCGGGGCGAGACGCGCAACATCGAGGTCACGCGAAGCTATGCGCACGGTGTTTCGAGGAGACTTAAGAACGCAGTTAATAGTTTGGAGTGTGAAAAAATTGTGATGTTGGAGAGCACGACAAGTTCGCGCCAAGTGGTTGGCAGGATGTGTGAAGGGTAAAGGAAAGAACTATCCCTCTAACCGTGAGATTGAAAGAAATGTGGCGGAGAGGGTGGGATTTGAACCCACGGTGGAGTTACCCCCACTCCGGTTTTCGAGACCGGTGCACTAAGCCACTATGCGACCTCTCCGCAAAGCATAAGAATGGAGAAATGAGAGATGGATGAAGAGATTCCGCTCTCCATTCATCCCTCGTCCTTCATCCCTTGATGCCGTCTAGACCGGAAGAAATCCTGCATCAGCGCGCGGCATTCCTGTTCGAGGACGCCCGCCGTCAATTCCATCCGGTGATTCAAAGAGCCTTCGTCGCAGACGCGAAAGACAGATTCGACCGCGCCCGCGCGGAGATCAACCGCGCCGTAAACCAGACGCTTGACCCTCGCCTGCACAAGCGCGCCCGCGCACATCGCGCACGGCTCAATCGTCGAATAGACCGTGGCGTTCGTCAGACGATAGTTGCCCGCGCGTCTTGCGGCTTCACGCAGGGCGACGATCTCGGCATGCGCGGTCGGGTCGCAGTCGCTGCGCGTGCGATTGCCGGCGACGGCGAGAACGGTATCGTCTTCACC
>JBAVPI010000963.1:0-1854 GCA_049692915.1 Pyrinomonadaceae bacterium | reverse complement strand
GTGCAGCGTGGCGTTAGCGGATGGCGCGGCGGCAGAGAGAAACGGCGCGGGCTGCTGATGCTGCGACGCTGCTTGGGACGGCGGGTCGGGGGTGTTGATGACGTGATGCGCGACGGCGTCGGCCTCGCGTTCAGCCGGGTCGGAAGGATGACTGAGCCGGAGTTTGGTTTGCAGGAAACGACCGACGGCCTGATTGCCGACGCTTTGTTGCAGTTGCCTCAGCGGGTGTGCGCCGTCGCGGGCGGACGCGGAGTGCCGCGCGTGCGTGCCCTCGCCGTATTGTTGACCGTCACCTGATTTTGATTGGTGCTGTCGCTCCACACCGTTCACCCTCTAGACACTTGCGCCGGACGAACTCACTCCCGACGCCGTAACCGCCGCGCGCCAACGTTGATTTTTCGCGAGCAGAAAAGAGACCGCGATGACAATCGAGACTAAACTGAAAAACTGCGGCAGCGAGATGCCGAAGATAATCCCACGCTCGTCATCGCGGAAGATTTCATTGACGAAGCGACCGAGCGGGTAGAGCGCGAACAGCAGCGCGAACAACTCGCCGTCGAATTTCTGGCGCTTTCGATACCACGTCAAAAAGAGAAAGAGCAGTAACGCGTAGAAGGCTTCGTAGAGTTGCGTCGGGTGGACGGGCAACGAGAGTGTCTGGCTTGAGTCAATCAAGCCCCGGCCAAGTTGAGCGAGATACGGATCGCTGTCGGACGGGAAGCGGACGGCCCACGGCAAATGTGAGATGCGCCCATGACAGCAGCCGTTGAGGAAACAACCGAGACGCCCGAAGACCATCGCCAGCGCAATGGCCGGAGCACAGCAGTCGAGAAATTTCGCGACTGTCAGACGCTGCCAACGGGCCGCGAAAACGGCGGCCAGCACTCCGCCTGCGTATGCCCCGTAGCTGGCAAGGCCACCTTTCCAGAATTGAAAAATCTCCGACACGTGTGTGCCGTAGTAGTCCCGGTCTTGGATGACGACGTAGAGCCGGGCCGAAACGAACGCGCTACAGATCGCGATAAGACAGGCGCGAAAAATCCTGCCCGTTTCATACCCGGCCCTCTCCGCCTCCCTGAGACAGAGTGCGACGCCGAACACGATGGCGATTGACAGCATGAGCGCATAGTCCGGCACGAAGAAGCCCGTGCCGGACCAGCTCATGAAGTATTCGACGAGCCTTGATCGCATCGTCTTTTATCCGTCCTTCTCCGTCTTGCCGTTCTTCGCGCGGCGACGCGTCCGACGCCACACGAGCGACAGGCCCATGATGGTGACGAGGGTCGAGAAGATGAACCCGTTCGCCGTGCTCTTGCCGCATCCGCAATTCTTGCCTCCCTGCGGGTTGACCGCAGGCGTCGGCGTCGGCGTCGCTTGATCGTCAATCACGAATGCCACATAGGAGGTCGGGCGATAGAGTTGGACTTTGCCTCCCTGCCCGGCCTGTCCCGGTGTCGTCTCGAAGAACGCCTGCGAGAGACCTTCCACGAGGATGATCGGGCGGTTGCCGTACATCTTGTGCAGACGCTCGTCGCGCTCCTTAACTATGTCGCTGCCGCCCTTGTTATCGCCGGTCGGCGGCTTGTCCGTGGGCGGCGGCGACTGCGCGAACACTTCCGGAATCAGGCTCGTGTGGTTCTGACCCCTATCCATTCTCGGCGTGTTGATCGCGAGTTGGACTGGCACGTCGCCTCTCTGCGGCACGCGCAGTTGGTATGTATGGTCGCCGATGCGTTCGATGCCCTGACCATCAACCCTCAATTCGGCGCGCTTAAACCAATCGGGGTTTGTGTTGAGGCCGGAAATGACAATTCTCGAAATCGCTTCCGCGCCCTGATGTCCGAACGCGAAACT
>JBAVPI010000962.1:0-2064 GCA_049692915.1 Pyrinomonadaceae bacterium | reverse complement strand
GGGGTGATGTATGAGTAAACCTCGGATGCGTAGCAGCCTCACGCCCCGACTCCCCCCAAGAGACAGTAATTCTCCCTCAAGGTGCGGTCAACTCAAAGCACCCTTATACGTCAAGGTACACCGCCGTTTCCCCCACGCTACAGTAGCAGCATGCTCTTAGTAAAAGACTTTCATAATACAAAGTGCAACATAATTGCTCTTTACTCGACGCGCAAAATGCTTGACAAATAGGTTCACTAAATCTTGACAAATACGACTGCAAATCAACGCATGCTTTGACCACAAAACGAAACTGAGAGATTGCATAAAACGGAAACGAACGTGCAACGCAAAATGGAGATAAAACTCGCGCAGAGTTGAGCTACAATGTCGCATCATTTTTCTATTGTCAAACTATCGGCGGAAGTGGTAAAAAGATTAAGAGATAAAACGTCGTTTATTATACTGATAAACGATCACAACAATAGGCGAGAGGACAAAGCTAGATGGCGACTAAAAAAGCGAAAAAGCCGGTACTCAACTTTGCCGCTCCGATTGCGACGGTGGATACGACTGTTAAGCTCGAAGAACCTATCAGCGCGCAGCTTGTGAAGTATCAGGATTTCATCGAGAAAATTAACGGCGTCCGTCCTTCGACCGACGACATTATCAACCGCGCGCTTGATCGTGTGTTTTCGCGCGATGCTGCTTTCAAAGAATTTGCTGGTGGGAACAAGGGACGCACGCGCTCAACGTCGCGCGGTTCTGAGGGTGACTAATCGAAGCATCCAGAGTCAGGGATTAACTATGAATCAACATCAACACACTGGCGGCCTGTTTCCGTTCGTGTTCTTCGCTGCTGCTGCTGCGGCGCGTAGTAACGAATGGCGCGAGGGTATGCGGGCGCAAAGTCTCACGCAGAATCCGCGCGTGACGGTCACGCCGTCGCCGCTCATCGCTGCTGCAATCGCTCGTTCTCAAGAGTGGCGCGCAAAAGCTAATCCCGCGCCTACACGGTGAATGAGTAAAGCCGATGAAATCTATCCTCGTCGCCGCCTGCGCTCTGTGGTTCATCAGGTGGAATATCGGCATGATCGAAGCGAACCCGCCCGCAATCGAAAATTTGCTACTGGCGTTGGTCGCCGGACTCGTCGCCGGTCTGTACCTCTTTAACTCGTTTTTCAACTTCCTCACGGAGCCGCACTAAACACGGTCAAGGGGAATGAATCGAAAGGGCAACCTCATGCTAAAGAAATTGCTTTTCACGCTCGCTCTGGCTCTCGTTTATGGCGGCGCACAAGCTCACGCGCAGACCGCGCAACCGACGCCGACACCTGAGCGTGTCCCGCGCGATTGGATGCACCCTGACGATGAGCTACGCCTTCTCGCCGCCTCGCTGCCGGAATGTGGGGCTGTAACGGCATCCGAGCAGATGCCGTACGTAGGCCATTTTGAGACTCTTGTTCTCGTGGAAAAGAGAAAGGCGTTTAGAGAGTTAACCGCGTCCCTCGAACCTCTGCGGGCGCGGCGTGAAACCGTGCTGAACCTTCGCGCGCAGATCGTGAGCTATTACGGCTCGCGCACGCGCGCTGCCGCGCCCGCGCTCAAGGCGCTAGATGCAGAACTGCGGAGCATTGACCGCGAGTGGCGCAAACTGAGTGAGCAAACGTCGGCACGCTGCAAGGATTTAACTCGGCAGATGGTTCAACAGGAAAACAACGAGAGAGATGCACTGAAACTCCATCAGTAAATTTGGACAAAAAGCAGGGGCAGAAGCCCTGACGGCTGCACTTGAAAATAAACTCGGTTATCCGGCGCGGGGCGGGCAATCGCTCGCCCGCCCTCGCTGCGTCTCTCCAAATTGAGCGCCCGCGTCTCTCGAAAGCGTGCCCCACGTCTCCCAACTCTCACCGGCTGGCCGGGGGTCATGGTGTCACCTGACGAAATGGTGAGGTTTATTAAAAATACCTGACCAACCGCGGCAGTTTTCCCTTGAAGTGTAACCCTTACTTTTAAGTGCAACCCTTACTTATAGGTACGGTATTTGTGCCTTCAAATACAGTCGTTTGCCTTTAAGTGCAGTTG
>JBAVPI010000961.1:0-3284 GCA_049692915.1 Pyrinomonadaceae bacterium | reverse complement strand
CGGGCCGCCGTCGCACGCCGGGTTGAGTTGGATTTGTCAACATAGAAAAGCGAATCCCCTCTCGCCGGACTGAATCGTTGGCGGGAGGGGATTCGCTTTTTTATCTTCGACGCGGCAGTGCTTACTGCGGGGGGAACGACAGGCCGTTGGGCGCGTTGTTCGACGTGTTGCCGAAAATGTGGTTGTTGGTGCCCGTGTCCACGAAGCCGCCTGCGAGACTGAAGGCGGCAGCGTTTTGCGCGAGCGTGACGTTCGAGATGCGGACGCGCGCGGTGCCGCCTCCGGCCTGTATGCCCGCCGTCCCGTTGAGCGCGAAGACGCTGCTCTCGACGTTGGCTTCCGTCGTCAGCGTCGTCTGGTCGGTCGTCAGGCCGACGGTGCAATGAGTCGCTTCGGAATCGCGAACCATGCCGCGGCTGCCGTTGCCCAAGTGAATGCCGGTGGCGCACTTCGAGACGTTGACGCCGTCGAGCGAAATGGCGATCTGCGCCAGCGTGGTGGTGGACTCGATGCCGTTGCCGGTGCAGTCCCTGATCTCCGTGTTCTCGACAGTCACTTCGCCCGCGTTGACAAGGCTGACCTTAATGCCGTGCGAGTTCGCGCCGCTGCCTTTGAAGCCGGTGATGACGCAATTTTCAACGTGCAGGGTCTTGCCGGCAATGTAGTTGATGCCGTTGATGCCCGTGCCCGCCCCGTTGATTGAAAGGTTACGGAGCGAGGCGGTTTTCGTGTTGGTGGCATCATTGAAATTGACGCCGTTGGTTCCGGCGGCGAGGATGGAGGCCATCGTGCCGGCTCCGTCAATCGTGATGCTTTTGGTAATGGTAATCGTGCCGAAGCCGCCCGGATCAATGGCGTCAATCTCGCCGCCGTCGGCGGTCTTCGAGATCGCGCCCGCGAAGGTTTTGCAGGGGGCGGTGCGGCTGCACGGGTTGGCGTCATCGCCGACACCCGAAACCCACGTTCTGGTCGCCTGTGCCTGCGCCATCGAAGAGATGGCGAAAGTGAAGACGACGAAAGCCAATGCGTTCAAACTGAGTCGAAGTTTATTCACGGTAGGTTTCTCCATTTAGTCGGGAAATCGAATTGTTGGGTAAAAGCGAGGCTGTTTCCACGTTTGCAGTAGCAAGGAACTTCTTGCGGTTAGTTGGAAGGATTTAAGTGATCTCAAATCCGCGTGTCCGTGTTAGGCAGTAGGCTTTTACGCCTAATCCGCAAAATAGTCAAGCACTCTTTGATAATTTTTTATGCTACATTCCGGGCCTGTAAATTCGCCGGGTATGAAGGCCGCGAAATACAAGGGTTTCGGGCCAGCCGCCGGGGACGACGGGGGCGCGATATTCTTCATGAGCGGGGAAGAGCGGTCGAGTTATGAACACACAAATCAGCGTCGTCGTGATAACCGCCAGTGACCGTCGCGCAGTGAGCGGCGAGTTGACGGATGAATCCGGCCTCGCGCTCATTCAACTGCTGCAAGAGATGGGCGCGAACATCGTCGCGGCGATCATCGTTGCCGACGACCTCGAACCGCTGACCGCGAAACTTCGCATGTACGCCGACATGTCCGACGTGAATCTCATCGTGACGACGGGCGGGACGGGCCTCTCTCCGCGCGACAACACGCCGGAAGCGACGCGCGCCGTCATCGAAAGGGAAGCGCCCGGCCTCGCCGAGGCGATGCGCGCCGAAACGCTCAAACAGACGCCGATGGCGATGATCTCGCGCGGCGTATGCGGCGTGCGTTCGGGGACGCTCATCGTCAACCTGCCCGGCTCGCCCGACGCCGTGCGCGAGTGTTTCGCCGTCATCAAGCCCGTCCTCGCGCACGCCGTGAATTTGCTGACGGGTCGCACCGACGACACTCACAAATAAAAAGCGCTCAACGTCAAATAAAAACGCTCGGCGTAAAAACGATCCGCTTGGAAACCGATTGCGCGGGCGTGATACCGGACGCGCCTTTGAAGTTTATTGACATCCCTTGAGTGCGCGGCCTAGAATCCGTGCGCTACAACAGTGACGCCGAACACGCGCCGACGAGAGGTTCAACAACGACCATGCTGAGCGCGATTCTCCTGCAAGCGACCATTCCGTCAACGAAGACTCTGATCCCGGCACACGTCGGCGGCCCGCTGACCGCTTACTGGCCGGTGATGATTTTTTTCGCCGTCGCGGTCGTCTTTCCCATCCTGCCGATTGTGCTGGGCCGCTTCGTTCGACCGAGCGTCTACTTGAAATCGAAGATGCGTCCCTACGAGTGCGGCATAGACCCGACGACCGAGGCGCACGACCGTTTCACCGTGCGCTACTACATCGTCGCGATGCTCTTTCTCGTCTTCGACGTGGAGACAATCTTCCTGCTTCCGTGGGCGATCATCTTCATGGGCGACGATTTCTCGTTCACGAAATTCGCGCTTCTTGAAATGTTCGTCTTCATCGGCATCCTCGTCGTCGGCTACTATTATGCGTGGCGCAAAGGCGCTTTGGAGTGGGCGTAAAAAGCCACCGGCATTCATCCTTCGCCGGTCATCCGATTTACTACTTTTTGAGCAGAATGTTAATGGCTGTGCGCTGATAACTTAATTATGGCTGAACATCCGGAAGGCATCGTCCTGACGACGGTTGATTCGATTTTCAATAGCTTGCGGCGAAACATCGGCGCGCCGGTGATGAACGCGAAGCCCGTGCGCGACATCGTTAACTGGGGACGGAAATCCGCGCTGTGGCCGATGACGTTCGGCCTCGCCTGCTGCGCTATCGAGATGATCGCGACCGGCGCGGGCCGCTTCGACATAGACCGCTTCGGCGCGGGAGTGTTTCGCCCCTCGCCACGTCAGAGCGACTTGATTATCGTCGCGGGCACGGTGACTTTGAAGATGGGGCCGGTCGTGCGTCGCGTCTTCGACCAGATGCCGGAGCCGAAGTGGGTCATCGCGATGGGCGCGTGCGCTTCGACGGGCGGGCCTTTCGATTCTTACTCGACGATGCAGGGCGTTGACCGCACGATTCCCGTGGATGTGTACATTCCGGGCTGCCCGCCGCGCCCCGAAGCTTTGCTCTACGGGTTGATGTGCTTGCAGGAAATCATCATGCGCGAATCGCCCGGCGCGTACATCTTCGACTCGGACGGGACGGTTCACCGCCGCCGTCAACTCGAAGGCGACGCGGACTTGGCACACATCGCGCCGCTCGACAGCGAAGGGTTAGATGTCGCCGCGAACGCCAAAGCGTGAACTGATAAACTCCCGTCGTATTCTTCAAAGGCAAAAGGCCGCGCCCGTTACGAG
>JBAVPI010000960.1:0-5925 GCA_049692915.1 Pyrinomonadaceae bacterium | reverse complement strand
TGCACGGGCTACGCGCGTCCGCGGCAGAGGTGCCGGACACCCCCTGCGAACGACTTTTCGCGGCGCGCACACGTCGTAGTTGCGCCACGGAACTTGATTTTGCTTTTCGGGAAAATGAGGAGGTAGGCGAAAAAAGGTGCTTGCAATCCACTACCAAATTCGGTATGGTTCAAGCGCCGCGAGGCACCTAGTAGGTGAAAAGCGGTCGGACGTTCAAAGAGCGTTCAAAACAAGAAGCTTGTGCTGCGCTACTTTTCCACGAGAGGCGCGGCACTTGCTTTATCTAAGAGAAGTTTTCAATCCAGCTTTACAACACCGGCACTCTATCAGACCTCACGCTTTCTGTCTAATTTATTCCGTTGCAACGGTTTTAACATACGTGGATTTATTCTAATCAATCTCTCGTCTGATTATTAGCCAATCTTATGGTATTTCCGCGCCCGGCCCCTCTTCTTCAGCGGCAGCTTTGACGGCCTGCCAGTCGTCAGCGTGCATACTTCCGGCGAACTGTCTTTCTACCTCCGCGAACGACTTCCCCTCCCCGATCATAGTCTTGACGGTCGCGGCAAACGCGGCGAGGTCTTCCGGCCTGAGTCTGCGATTAAGTTCCGGATTCGGCGCGGGAGCTTCAACCACGGGAGCAGGCTGCTTCCCTCCCCCCTTGTGAGCAGTTTTCTTCTGCATGAACTTACGGCGCAGATGCGAGGCGAGGAAGGCCGGCACGCTGGAGACGCTTACGGCGCGCGAGGCGGCCTCATTCAACTCGTCCA
This sequence comes from Pyrinomonadaceae bacterium, assembly GCA_049692915.1. Taxonomy (GTDB): domain Bacteria; phylum Acidobacteriota; class Blastocatellia; order Pyrinomonadales; family Pyrinomonadaceae; genus JAIVJG01. Next base: position 5,155 of record JBAVPI010000960.1, on the reverse strand, counting down.
CGACGACGCGCGCCACTTCGGCCCATTGTTCGCGCTCCCCTATCTTCGGAGCACGCCCGGTCAGCTTTCGTGTGGCTTCGGCAAAAATAGAGTTGAGGTCTGATAATGCTCCCCGTTCATCATCATTTGTAGTTGTCTTAAAAGAAGAGGTCTTAGCTTCGTCGTAACTTTCTTTCCCTACAACATTTGAACCCACCCCACCCACAGCACAAAGTGGCGTGGGTAGCGTCTCTACTTTCTGACTGGCGTGCGTGCCGTCCGTGGGTGGGGTGGGTGGGGTGGCTAAGGCTTCTTCCGGCAGGAGCACTGTGTACTCACTCCCGGCGTGCTCGCCACCGAGGGAGCGCACCTGCACCAGTCCGACTGCCATCAGGCGGCGCATGTTCTTATACAGCGTCCGTTCCGACCCGATCCCGGCCCCACGCATCAGACTCTCTTTCGTGATCCGCACCGCTCGCACCGGCACGACCGCACCGCGCGTCCGCAAGTAGAGAAAATCATAAAGCTGCTTACCCTTGCCGGAGAACAAACCCGCCGGAACCGCTTGGCGCACGATGGAGTTCGCCACCCTCGCAAAGTCCCGCGTCGGCGCTATTGAGGTGGATGGCGTGCGTGGGGTGGGTGCTGTGGGTGGGGTGGGTAGTCGTTCAGCGGAAGTCTGCGGCGGCGTATATTGAGACAGAATCTCATCAAGTGCCGGTGGCGGAGTGCGCTTTCGCGGCGGTTCCAGCGCCTTACTTAGCGCCGACTCTATATCCTGCTGATGCCTTTTCTTCGTCACCGAGTAACTCCTTTATTTCGCGGATGAGTTGATAGAACGCGAGTGTGGCGGGCGAAGAGGGATCTATCTCCACGACGGCCTTGAGGCCCGCCGTGGCCTCGCCGACCGAAACGAGGCGGGGGATTGTCGTGCGGAACACGAATTCATCAGTGAATTTCGCGATGATTTGTTGGCGCACCTGCTTGTCGAGATTCTGTCGTGCGGAGTGGATGGTCGAGAGCGCCATCACGAACTGGTCGGGCGCGTGCGCTTGGCGCACCTGGGCGACGACGCGGAGCAGTTGCTTGAGGCCGAGCAGCGCGAAAAGGGAAGTCTCAATCGGGATGATGGTCAGATCAGCCGCCACCAGCCCGTTGAGTGTCGGCACGCCGAGCGCGGGCGGGGTGTCAATCACACAGTAATCGTAGTGCTGCGCGGCGGGCGCGAGTTTGTCTTTCAAACGTAGTTCGCGCGAGACGACGAGCGCATCGAGAGCCGGGCTGACTTCCGAGTCGAGAGACGAGGGCAGCACGTCGAGTCGCGGTCGGTGCGACTTGATCAGGTACTCGGAGAAGTCGCCCGCTTGGTCGAGCATGAGGCGGTGGACAGTCTTGCGCGTCTCTTCGAGTTCGGCCAGATCTGCACCGAGCGCCGCGCTCAGGTTGCCCTGAAGGTCGAGATCGACGGCTAGCACGCGGGAGCCTTTGGCGGCCAGCGCCACCGCGAGGTTGAGGGCCGTCGTCGTCTTCGCACAGCCGCCCTTGTGATTGGCGATGGTGATGCTTTTCATATCGTTCCTCAGAATGTCCGGCGACTACTCCTGACAAGCAGCCCCTCAACGTACCAAAAAAGACGTTTAAGACGTTTTTCGCGAAATGTTACCTAACCATAAGCAGGCGTTAGCCTTGTGCCCTCAAGTCGCAAAAAAGCTGGTCGGCTTTTTCGTGCGACTGTGACACGGTCACTCGGACGGCTGTTCAACACATGCGCGAGGCAGACAGGGTAGGACATTTTGTCCGAGGTGACATTTCGCACATGTCGGAGCGGCAGACGGAAACCCTGCCACTTTGCGAGGGTTTCTGCTACCAAGTGACTTTTTCCTTTGCGGGCAGAATGTTTCCTGAAAAAAGGGCCGGTGGGGTACTCCCCCGTGCCCTATGGGGAAGGGGTGTAGCCGGGGCCGGGCCTGCCCTACCGGAAGGACGCAGCGAGCGCGTAGCGCATCATGCTCACCACCCACAGAGACAGTCTGTGTCTTCACGAGCGCCCCTTCACTAAATCCGTGAGCGCGTCCACCTTTGCGACCAACACGCCTACTATGGCGTCAGTGTGGGCTTGCGCATCGGCCAGACGAGCGAGGGCGTCCTCGGTGCGAATCTGCGCATCCACGAGCGCGGCGATCTTGCGCTCCGTCTCAGCTTGGGCCGCGCCGAGTTGGTTGATCCAGTCGGTGTGATCGTCGAACCGCTCTTCGTGGTTTTGGAGCATCCCGACCACGGCATCAGTCCGCAAGTCCACTTTCGCCGCTATCTCGGAGAGGGAAGCGAAAGCATTTTCCAGCCGCAACACTCTTTCCTCTGTGGTCATCTCAATCCGCCTTTCCTTGATTCATCGAGCACCCGCACGGTGTTCCGCCTGACGGCGGCCAGTAGAGGGGGAAACCCTTGCTTCGCCCTTCTCACGCCGTCTTAGCCTTGCGGGCGCGCTTCGCTGGCTCGGCTTCCGTCTTCGGCTTGGGCGGTCGCCCGACCTTGCGGACACTAACCAGCGCCAAGTCGGCCCTCTTGATGAAATAGTCGCGCCCCATCTTCTCAGCCGGGAGCCGCCCCGCATTGATAAGCGCGTGGACGCGCGGCACCGTCACGCCCAACTGCGCGGCAGCTTCTTTTGTTGTTAGCAAGTCCATGCGCGCACTTATAACACGACGAGAAATTATTTATCAAGGTATTTATTTATCTTGACTTATTATATATCTTGATATATAGTTTCTTTAGTTAGTTATCACGAAGAAAGGACACCCGCACATGATCGAAATTCAGAACCCGCAGCAATTCACCAAAGCCGAAGCAAGGGCGCGCCGGGAACGGATGCACGTCCGCCGCTATGAGCCGAGCGTCTACGAAGTCACGAACCGCGTGAAGGGCCACACGTATCTCGTTCGCTTCGAGCGCCAAGACGGCAAGACGTTCGGGACTTGTTCGTGTGAAGCCGGGACGCCGCACCACGGCAACCGCCGCCCGCTGGTCTGCAAACACCTGTTTGCCGCTGTGCTCTACATCCGCGCATTGCGAGCCATGCGCGCCGCCGTCACGTCGCACTAAAAGCGAAAGGAGAGGTAAGGGCCGCGAACCCCTCGCCTCTCCACTTTTCGCACCACCGGAAACCCGCAACCGCAAAGAAGGAGCAACCGATATGCGAGCCGATTCTACCACGAAAACCGCAGGCGCTTTCGGCCTGTACAGCGACGAGGAACTTGACGAACAGTTCGTCGAGCGCATCCGCCGGGACGATGCCGACGAGGACGTGACCGATCCGCGCGAGCTGCCGCCCGCTCAAAAGTGTGTCCGTTTTGGTGTCGGGCAACTTCACGTTACGCCGCGCGCTCAGGCCGCGCTCGCTGCCACCAAGCAGAGGCTCAACGTCTTCATCCATCGCCACGCTTGCGGCAAATGGGGCGAGACGAGATTCGACGAGAGGGAAGAGAACCACCGCGCCATCCGGGAGGGCCGGGGCGTGCTGTCCATGCACACACTCAACGACGGCTCGCCGCTCTGGGCCGCGACGGAAGCCGACCGCTCACGCACCACGTTCTTTTTACCGAGTGAAGTTTAACCACAACATCAACGACCGCAACCAAGAAATCTTGAAAGGGAGAAGGAATCATGTCGAAGAAAACCAACAGGCAGACGACGGAAGGCGCGACGAACGAGACGACGCCGGAGCGCGCGGCGGAACTGACGCACAGAATCATCATTCAGGACGAGGACGAGCAGGCGAAGGCGTTAATTGAATTAGTCGCAATCCTCGCTTACGAAGAGAACTTCGCGCGCCGTGACGACCTCGCCACCGCCGTCGTAAGCGCCGCCTTTTCGCGCACGGTTGCGTTTGCGGACGCTTGCCATCAGTTCACTGACGCTTAAGGGCTGGAAGGCACAGCAGCGAGCAAGCGAAAAGAAAAGGGCAAGGATGATTCCTTGCCCTTTTCTTTTTTAGTGGCGACAAAACCCGCCACCTCAAATCGTTCATGGGTTGGCGCGAGCGCGCAGCACGCCGCCGATGTGCTTGAAAGTGCCTCTGACACCCCCGCCATCTTCGCGCTTTGCCGCCCTGTTGCTCGCGCGGCCCCGCGTCGCGACTCCTACACCCTCGAAATCAACACAGGGCATTTATGCGCGAAGTTTTTCTTTGATGCGCCGCCGTTCAGAAGTCGGAGGGCGCGAGGGCTTCCACACCTTCCAGCGCATCATTCAATTTCTTGAGTTCGGCTTGCAGGAACTCCCGCCGCTCTAGCCGCGAGCGTGTCGGGCCGAAGTCGCGAATAGCTTTTTCGTGCTCCGCGATGGTTGGGCGAAGGTTATCGCGCCTACGCTTGACCAAGTTAATTCGGTCGATAATTTTTCTGCGGGCGTGATGCGCGCTACTCGACTCTGCATCGAGTGCGTTGGTGGCGTCTGCCGTCGGGCTTGGGTCATTCGCGCGCGCGAACGCGTGGATTCTTTGCAGGGCATCAAGGCGCGGCAGGAGCGCGGAGAGCAACTCGACATCCCCGTCTTTCGTCGCCGCCTCGATCTTTTCCTCCACGCCGGCAATGTCTCTGGCGAGCACGTCGGAGCGCCGCTCGCCCCGCACGATCTTCCGCCTGCGTTCAAAAATGTCGTTGACCAAAGCGTCGTTTGCGTCCAACTCCGTCCGAAAACTCATAACAGTCTGCTCCTGATTTATACGCGCCGAGTGCCGGAGGCATGGTTCGACCACGCCTCAGAAAAGATAACCGAACACATCAACCGTCACTGTCGCCGCCGACCCGAAGGCCACCACCGGCTTGCATTGCAGCGATGCGCCCGCCGCGATCACTTCGAGGTCTTGCATGCTCGCATCGGAAGCATCGAAGGTCTGCACGCCGTACTTCGCCGCTGCCGTCAACGTCGGCATCGTCCCGCTCATCAGCACGGAGGTCGTGGCCGAGTTCTGACACCGGAAGTTGACCGTCGAAAGATCAACGGTCGGTGCGCGATAGACGAGGCGCACGGGCACGAAGGTCTTGCCGGTCGGCGCGGTGAAGACTGTTTGATAGACGGCAGAGTTTGCGTTGAGCGAGACGGATGCGACGCGACCCAAGACGAGCGCCACGCCGCCGACGCTGGCCGTCGTCCCGTCGTCCGAGATGATCGAGTC
>JBAVPI010000959.1:0-2696 GCA_049692915.1 Pyrinomonadaceae bacterium | reverse complement strand
TTACGTCTCCTACCGTCAGGCGATGACCGGCGCACAACCCGCCGTCAGTAACTAAAGAATCATGCGTCGTCTGAAGTCTCTGCTCAGCGAGTTGCGCTCAAGTCTCTGGTTCGTGCCCGCCTTGATGGTGGCGGGCGGGGGCGCGCTCGCCGTCGGCTTGATCGAAGTTGACGCGCGCCTGAACCGTGAGATGCTGGCGAATTTTCCGCGACTCTTCGGCGCGGGAGCGGAAGGCTCGCGCGGGATGCTCTCGTCAATCGCCGGTTCGATGATTACGGTGGCGGGCGTCACCTTCTCGATCACCATCGTCGCGCTCTCGCTGGCCTCCAGCCAATACACCTCGCGCATCCTCCGCAACTTCATGCGCGACCGCGCCAACCAAGCGGTGCTCGGCGTCTTCGTCGGCATCTTCACCTACTGCCTGATCGTGCTCAGAACCATTCGCGGCGGCGACGAGAATCTTTTCGTGCCGTCGCTGGCCGTCGTCGTCGGCGTCATGCTGGCCGTCGTCGGCATCGGCTTTCTAATCTTTTTCATTCACCACATCGCCGCGTCCATTCAGGCGTCGAACATCATCGCGTCCGCCGCCGAAGAGACGATTAAAGCCGTGGACAATCTTTTCCCGCAAGAGTTGGGCGAAGAGGGCGACGGCGAAGATGATGAGGTCGAAACGCAGAAAGTCGTGCTCGCTGAAACGCGGCGCAGAGTCGTCCCGTCGCGCAAGACCGGCTACGTCCAGAGCATTGACGAAGCCGCGCTCGTCCAACTGGCGACCAAGTATGAGACGACGCTTCGCATGGAACACGGCGTCGGGGATTTCGTCGTCGAAGGAAGCCCGCTCGCCTCCGCCTATCTCGACGCGGAAGCGGACGAACAATTCACAGACAAGCTCAACGGCATTTATCAAATCAGTCGTAACCGCACGGTCGAACATGATCCCGCCTTCGGCATCCGCCAGATCGTGGACATCGCGCTCAAGGCCCTCTCGCCCGGCGTCAACGACACGACCACCGCCGTGACCTGCGTCGATTACCTGTCGGCCATCAACGCGCGGCTGGCGAATCGCCGCATCGAGACGCCGCTCCGCTTCGACCAAGACGCGCTGCGCGTCATCGTCAAAGGGCCGACGTTTGAAAGCCTGTTGACTGAATCCTTCGACCAGATTCGCCGGAGCGCCGAAGGAAACGTCGCCGTCATCGTGCGGCTGCTGCAAGCGCTGGAGACCATCGCGGGTCGGACGACCGATGAACCGCGTCTGCGCCGGATCGCGCAGCACGCCTGCCTGCTCGACTCCCTCGCGGATCGCACCATCGCTCCCGCCCACGACCGCTTAAAGATCAGAGAATGTGTCGCGCGGCTGACGATGAAACTCGACGAGGCCGCGCCGGATCGGTCGCTTGCCGGACAGGGGCATAATCAAAGATGAGTATTTTGATGTTTCAACAACCGACTTCCTCGCCGCGCGCGTTCGACACCGGCGTCATCTGGCAGACCATGCGCGGCATGGGAGAATCTTTCCTCGCGCAACTGCCATACATCGTCATCGGCATCATTGTCTTCGGCATCTTCATCATTGTCGGGCGCGTGCTGCGTCGGGTCGTTCACACCGCCGGGGAGCGCACGCGCCTCGACGTGACGCTCGCCGACCTGCTCGGTCGCATCGCCTCGTTCGCCATCATCGTTCTCGGACTCTTCGTCGCCGCCGTCATCATGTTTCCGGCCTTCAAGCCCGGAGACCTCATCGCGGGCTTAGGCATCACGTCGGTCGCCATCGGCTTCGCGTTCAAGGACGTGCTGCAAAACTTCTTCGCCGGTATCCTGATTCTTTGGCGTCGCCCGTTCGTCGTCGGCGATCAGATCAGGACGAAGGATTACGAAGGCACGGTCGAAGAGATCACCGTCCGCTCGACGCGGCTCAAGACCTACGACGGCGAGCGCGCCGTCTTGCCGAACGGCGACGTTTATACCAACGCGATTCTCGTCCGCACGGCCTACGACCGCAGGCGCATTCGCTTCACCGTCGGCATCGGCTATCCCGACTCGATTGACGAGGCGAGAGAAACGATTCACGGCGTCCTGCGCGATACGGAAGGCGTGCTCGATGATCCCGGCCCGTGGGTTTACGTCTCCGAACTCGCGCCTTCGAGCGTTAACTTCACCGTCTACTTTTGGACAAACTCGCAGCAGGCGAATGTGCTGAAGGTTTCCGACCGCGTGGCGACCGGCATCAAGCTTGCGCTCGACCGCGCCGGGATCGACATGCCTTTCCCGCACACGGTCTTGCTGTTCCACGACGCGACGGGTTCGCGCGGTGGCGACATCGAGCAAGACAAATACCTCAGCGCGCGGCGTAGCGCGACCGAGCATGACGGCGATCACGGCGCGGCGCATGGCGGCGCGGAGGGAGCGGGGCGACGCGGATGAAGCTTCCGTTTATTGATTGGTGGCAGATTGGCGCGAACCTGTTGAGCGTCGGCGTCGCTTACCTGCTCGCGCTCCCCGTCGCGTGGGATCGAGAACAGAACGCGCGTAGCGCGGGGCTTCGCACTTTCCCGCTCGTCGCCGTCGCGAGCTGCGGCTACATCCTGCTGGCGCGGAGCGTCTTCGGTCGCGGGGGCGATCTGTCCGCCGAGGCGCGCATCGTGCAGGGCTTGATGACCGGCATCGGGTTCATCGGCGGCGGCGCGATCCTCAAA
>JBAVPI010000958.1:0-8669 GCA_049692915.1 Pyrinomonadaceae bacterium | reverse complement strand
CCTCAAGAACGTCCCGACGCTGACGAAAATTCCGGTGCTGCCCGTCTCTTATTCCGACGCGCTGCCGCTCCTGCGCGCACTCGAAGGCCCCGTCGCGCCCGAAGCGTGGCGCGGCGCGCTGCCGCTCACGTACCATCTCGGCCCCGGCCCCGCGACCGTCCACATGAAGCTTGAGTTCGACTACAAAATCGTTCCGGTCTTCGACGTGATCGCGCGGATGCGCGGGCAGGAGCGTCCCGACGAGTGGGTCGTCCGCGGCAATCATCACGACGCTTGGGTCAACGGCGCGACCGATCCCATCAGCGGCATGGTGGCTGAACTCGAAGAAGCACGCGCGCTCGGCGAGTTGGCGAAGACGGGCTGGAAGCCGAAGCGCACGATCATTTATTGCGCATGGGACGGCGAAGAGCCGGGACTCCTCGGTTCGACCGAGTGGGCCGAAACGCACGCCGCGGAGTTGGTGAAGAAGGCCGTCATCTATATCAACTCCGACTCGAACGCGCGCGGCTTTCTCGGCGTGGGCGGCTCGCACACGTTGGAGAAGTTCGTCAGCGAAGTGGCGCGCGACGTGGTTGACCCCGAAAAGAAGATGTCCGTCTTTGAACGCAACCGCGCGAGCCTGATTGTTTACGGCAGCCCCGAAGAGAGACGCGAGGCGCGCGAGCGTGCGGATCAACGCATCGGCGCGCTCGGCTCCGGGTCGGACTACACGCCGTTCCTGCAACACCTCGGCGTCCCCTCGCTCAATCTCGGCTACGGCGGCGAGGGAGACAGCGCGGGCGTCTATCATTCCGTCTATGATTCGTTCGATCACTTCACGCGCTTCGTTGACCCGAACTACGATTACGGCATCGCACTCGCGCAGACGGGCGGGCGCATCGTGCTGCGCTTCGCCGACGCCGACACGCTGCCGCTCAACTTCTCGAACTTCACCGAAACAGTGGGCGGCTATGTCCGCGAGGTGACGAAGCTCGCCGACGACGAGCGCGACGGCATCAGGGAAAAGAACCGGCGCATCGGGGACAAATCCTACGAAGCCGCCTCCGACCCGACCGAGACTTACGTTGCCCCGAAGGCGGAAACTCCCGCGCCCTACCTCAACTTCGCGCCGCTCCAGAACGCGCTCGTACGCTTGCAGGAGAGCACCGCGAAGTACGAGGCGGCGATGCGCGACCCGGCCTCGCGTGGCCGTCTGGGTTCGACCGAGACGCAACGCGCGCTCGACGACACGCTCCGGCAGGTCGAGCATGCGATGACGAGTGACAAGGGGCTGCCGCGTCGCCCTTGGTTCAGGCATCAGATTTATGCGCCCGGCTTTTACACTGGATACGGCGTCAAGACGTTGCCCGCCATCCGCGAGGCCATCGAGCAGCACGACTGGCGCGAAGCCGAAGAGCAGATCGTCCTCGTCGGACGCACCATCGAAGCGGTCGCCGCACAGATTGACCGCGCGGCGGCGCTCTTGAAGTAAAACGCGCGGCGCGATGAAGCGGGCGGCGCTGTCGGGTGTGTGTTAATTCTTTCGTCAACACGCGCCCGCAGCCCGCGTCTTTCGTCAGCACGCACCTCGCAGCCCGTGCGACCGAGGCACGCACGTCGCGCATGCAATTTGACAGGCACGTCGCACGCGCGACGCGCATCGCTTTTTTTCAGACCCTCGCCGTCACACCGAAAAATTATGAGCGCGGTTGCCCACCGACCGGAGTTCAGCGCCTCGCCGCTTGTCACGCTCGCGGCGTCGTTCGCGTGCGGAATACTCTGCGGCGCACGCTCCGGCTCGACCGCGCTTTGGCCGTCGCTGGCCTGCGGCGCACTCTTCACGCTCTCCTCGCTGCTCGCCTTCACGCTGAAAAAACATGGCTTCTCAACCATCCTGCTCATCATCGCCTTCGCCTGTGCGGGAGCGTCGCTCGCGTCCGAAGAGAGCGGAAATGTCGGCGAGGGACGCTTGCAGAGATATTACGAACGCGGCCTGATCGCATCGGGCGAGCCGTTGGAAGTGACCGGCGTGATCGAGCGCGCGCCGGAGCTAGCGCCCGACGGGTTGTTGTTTTCGATGCGCGTCGAAGCCGTCAGGTACAGGACGGATGAAAGCGCGACACGGGGACGCGTCGAACTGTTCGCGCCGGTGCGGGACGCGCGCACGCGTGCGGAGTATGCCGCGCTGGAGTTACGACGCGGGGCGCGCGTGCGTGTGATGTCGGCCTTCACGCGTTCCGACAGGTATCGCAACCCCGGCGTCTCGTCATTCACGGAGTATCTGGAAGCGCACGACGTTGATGCGCGCGGCACTATCAAGAGTCCTTTGCTCGTCGAGCGGCTGGACGACGAGCGCGTCTTTCTGCCTCTTTATTATCTCGAAGTATGGCGCGGCCAGTTGCTCGGAATGTTCGACGCGACATTTTCGCAGGACACGGCGGGCGTGCTCAAAGCCTCGATGCTCGGCAATCGTTACGGCCTGTCGCGTTCGACCTCGGAACGTTTTCGCGAGGGCGGAACGTTTCACGTGCTCGTCATCAGCGGCCTGCACATCACTTTCATCGGCGGAATAGTTTGGTGGCTGGCCGGTTGGCTGACGCGGCGACGCGCGTGGCGCTGGGTCTTTACCGTCGCGTTGGTCTGGTCTTACGCGCTGGCCGTCGGCGCGGAGAGTTCGGTCGTCCGCGCGGCCCTGATGTTCACCGCGATGGCACTCGCGCCCGTGCTCGGACGCCGCGCGAATTCGCTCAATGCGCTCGGCGGCGCGGCGCTGCTGTTGCTGGTATGGCGTCCGCGCAACCTCTTCGACGCGTCGTTTCAGTTAACGTTTCTCTCCGTCCTCGCCATCGTCGCGCTCGCGTGGCCTTTGCTCAAGCGTCTCAAAGAGATCGGCGAGTGGCGACCGACAGGCGCGACGCCGCATCCTCCACTATGTTCGAGATGGGTGCTCCTGTTCGCCGAGACGCTCTACTGGAGCGAGCGTCGCTGGCAAGGTGAGATGCGTCGGGCCACGCATCATTATCGCCTGTTCAAGTCAGGGCAGGCCGCACGCCTTGAGCGTTGGCGACTGCAAGGTGCACTGCGCAAAATCTTCGCGGCGGTGCTCGTCTCGGCGTCCGTCCAACTCGTGCTCCTGCCGCTGCTGGTGCTCTATTTTCATCGTCTCTCGCTGGCGTCGCTCGTCCTCAATATCGTCGTCGGCGTGCTCATGGCCGCGCTCTCGTTCGCCGCGCTGGCGGCCCTTCTCCTGTCGGGACTGGACGCAAGGCTCGCCGCCCCGCTCGTGCGCTTAACCGAAATGCTCAACTGGCTGATGACTCACAGCGTTGACCCTTTCGCGAAAGCACATCTTGCGAGCGTGCGGCTTCCCGAATACTCAGGCCCTGCCGCCGTCGTGTACGCGCTCTATTTCATCCCGCTGCTGGCGCTGATGTTCGCGACGACGCGCTGGCATCCGATTCCAGCCGTGCCGGATACGGATGATGAAAATGTTTGCTCATCGTCGCGCACGTTCGTCCGCGTAACCGTCGTCGCGCTCGCCGCGCTGTGCGCCGTCATCATCGCCCATCCGCTGAGTGCCGGGAGGCCGGACGGGCGACTCCGCATTGATTTTCTCGATGTCGGGCAGGGCGACTCGGCGCTGCTCACGATGCCCGGCGGCGAGACGCTGTTGATTGACGGCGGCGGGCGACCGAGCAACGGCGCGCATGAGCGAGACGTTGAGGACAGCGAAACTTTCGAGCGGGATGCACGCGGCATCGGCGACGCCGTAGTGTCCGAATATCTCTGGTGGCGCGGGCTTGACCGCGTGAATTACATACTGGCGACGCACGCCGACGCAGACCACATTGACGGCTTGAACGACGTGGCGAAGAACTTCAGCGTGGACGCCGCGCTCGTCGCACGCGCGCCCGCCGGCGATCCTGAGTTCGCCCGCTTCGCAGCGACGGCGCGGGGCGTGGGACTGCCCGTTTACATCGTCGGCAGAGGCGATGCGCTCCAATTCGGTGAAGCGATTGTCGAAGTCTTGTGGCCCGCGCCTGCGCCCGACGATGCGCGTGCTCCGTCGCAGAATAACGACTCAATCGTGCTTCGCGTGCGTTTTCGCAACCGGACATTCCTGCTGACCGGCGACATCGAGAGCGGGGCCGAAGCGTCGCTCGTCAAGGCGCAAGACAATCTTCGCTGCGATGTCGTCAAGGTCGCGCATCATGGGAGTCGGACATCATCAACGGAAGCTTTCGTCGCCGCGACTCATCCGGCGCTGGCGCTCATCTCGGTCGGCACCGATTCACCTTACGGACACCCGCACGCGGAAGTCATCGCGCGCTGGCGCGTGGCCGGTGCCGACATCATCACGACCGGCAGCAGCGGGACGATCACCGTCAGCACGAACGGCGAGGATTTACGTGTCGAGACATTCGTGAAGAGGTGAGAGGCGGCGTGATGAAAGTTGGCTTCTCGTTTCGCACGTCGCGCGTGACGTTTCTTCTTGTCAGTCGCCCGCCGTCACTCTATATTCAAACGGGAGTCTTGATCCGTACGTAAGGTGTCACGAATGCACAAGCCGGAAGAGTCAGACGCGTCGCCTCTTTTCGACCGGCGACCCTGGGGGTCGTTCACGGTGCTCGACGAGGGCGAGGGGTATAAGGTCAAGCGAATCGAGGTGCTGCCGGGCAAGCGTCTGAGCTATCAAAAACACGCACGCCGCGCGGAGCATTGGATGATTGTCGGGGGGCGCGCCACCGTCACGCTTGATGAACGCGAAATCACACTGCGCGCGGGAGAGACCGTGGATATTCCGGTCGGAGCGCGTCATCGCATCGAAAATCCGGATGCGGAAGACCTCATCTTCATCGAAATTCAGCGCGGCGACTATCTGGGCGAAGACGACATCGTGCGGCTTGAAGACGACTTCGGGCGCACGGCGGCCTGACCCTCAGGACGCGAGCATGATGCGCAAGTCCCGCACGTTCGTCCCCGTCGGCCCGGTCACGACGGCGTCGTTCAGTGAGTCGAAAAAAGTGTAAGCGTCGCTTTCTTCTAAGTGCCGCGCGGCGTCCACATTTTTCTCGAACGCGCGCCGCGTCGTCGTCTCGTCGGCGAGTGCCCCGGCAGCCGGGCTGTTGCCGTCAATGCCATCCGTCCCGGCGCACAGCGCCACGAGATGATCGGGCAGCGTGTCGCCCGTTTCGCTCATGGCGAGCGCGCCGAACTCGATAGCGCAACGCAGAGCCGTCTCCGCATTCCGACCGCCCACGCCAAGTCCCCTGACCGGACACGAAAACTCACCGCCCGAAACGACGCAGACGCCGCTTTCTCTCGTACCCTTGCGACGATAAAGATTGACGAGCCGCGAAATCATTCCCGACGCGCCCCCGGCGACGTGCTGACTGACTATATCGCGCGCGCATTCCACTTCGTATCCGCGTGCGCGTGCTTCCGCCGCGGCGCACTCCACCGCGCGCTCGTTGTCGAGCAGCACGTGATGCCCCCGTAATGCGCCCTGAGTTGCGGCAACACTCTGTCGGGCGCGTGCCTCATCGAGCGCGCGAAGAATAGTCGCGGGCAACGCGCGCGCAAGGTCGTACTTCGCGAGGACATCCAGTGCTGTTGCGGGGTCGGCATCGGTTTCAAACGTCGGGCCGGAAGCCACATCGAACTCGCGCCCTCTTTCGGTGTCCGAAACGATGAGAGAGATTTGCGCCGCACGCGGGACACGCGCGCTCAGCCCGCCGCCTTTGACCGACGAGAGCATGCGGCGCACGGCGTTAATCTCTTCGATACTCGCGCCGCAAGTCACAAGCGTCCGGTTCGCTTCGCGCAAGTCCGCGAGCGTCACGCGTGCATCGCGCGGCAACTCCAGCATGGCCGAACCGCCGCCGGAGACGAGAAAGATAATCAGAGCGGAAGATGAGTCGGCATCACGCAGCAACTCGAAGGCGGCCCGCGCGGCATGGATGCTTTCATCGTCGGGAAGCGGATGCCCGCCGTTAAAGACGCGCCAGCGTGATGAAAGCTTTGCGGGTGTCGTCGTTGCCGAGACGACACCGCCGCTCAGTCGCTCGCCTAGAGTCTCGTCTAAGACCGATGCCATGGCCGCCGCTGCCTTGCCCATCGCGACGGAATAGATTTTTAGGGGATGCGCGCGGAGATTGAATTCGTCGTCGAGAATCCGCAGGGTTGAATTTGTGAGGCTGACGGCCCGACGCATCGCGCCACCGGCGTCAACCCCTTCGAGAGTTCGACGAAATATCTCGCGCGCGTCGCGCCTTAGTGTGGTTAAGTCTGCCAAGAGCGGAGTCACTCCGCGGTTAAGAGCGAACGCATCTGACGGAAACGACGGTCGCTGATGCCGCGCACCATGATTAAGTGCTCGGCGCGGCGGAACGGGCCGTAACGCGTGCGCTCCTCAACGATTCGCGCGGCGAGCGCGGGGCCGATTCCCGGCAACTTCTCAAGTTCCTCGCGAGTCGCACGGTTGAGAGAGATGCGCGGCGGCGCGCTTTCTCCCGGCGTAATTTGCGTCGGGCCTTGATCACCCGTGGCCGATGCGCGGCGTGGCACTTTGACGCAGGCGGGCGCGAGCACAGCCATCAAGCAGCAACAGATGAGACGGAAAGTGAATTGGCTGACGGTTCGCTTCACTTGAGAGACCACGGGGCCGCGGCAACTTTGTGGAGCGTGCCGCAAACGTGTGCAAAATGCTAGAAGTCTAAAGTTGTCAGAAACTTGTAACTTCAAAATGCCGTTTATCCACAGACTTTTCCACAGAAACTGTGGAAAACTTGTCGGAACTGTTTCCGGCATCAAACAGGCGCGATGTCGCGGCTCAAAATCCTTAGATTAAAAATCTTCCGCGCTGTTTTCCTGCAAATCGTCCCAATGGCCGACTGTCTCGAAGGCACGTTGGAGGACGGGGCGCGGGCGCGCGCCGTCGGCCTGACCGATGAAGCCCTCGCGCTCCATCGTGTCGAGGATGGCGGCGGCGCGACCGTAGCCGACGCGCAGTCGTCTTTGGAGCACGGACGTTGACGCGCGTTTCATCTCGCAGCAGATACGCAGGGCTTGGTCGAAGAGTTCGTCGCGCTCGCCGCCCAGACCGTCGCCGCCGTTGGCTTCCTCTTCTGACTGCGTGATGGTCTCGTCGTAGGCGGGCGCGCCCTGAGCTTTGATGTGCGCGACGATGCGGCTCACTTCCGCTTCATCGAGGAACGCGCCGTGGACGCGCACGAGCCGCGAAGTGCCGGGCGGCAAAAACAGCATGTCGCCGCGACCGAGCAGTTGCTCCGCGCCGTTCGAGTCAATGATGGTGCGCGAATCAACTTTGCTTGAGACGCGGAAGGCGATGCGCGAAGGGAAGTTGGCTTTGATGAGTCCGGTGATGACATCCACGCTCGGTCGTTGTGTGGCAAGGACGAGGTGGATGCCGACGGCGCGCGCCATCTGTGCGAGCCGTGTGATGGCCTCTTCGACATCGCTGCCGCAGGTCATCATCAGGTCGGCGAGTTCGTCAATGATGATGACGATGTAGGGGAGACGTTTGTGCGGCTGTCCTTCGTCGTCGAAGTCGAGCACGTCGTTGCGTCGTTCGACCTCGACGTTATAGCCGTCAATGTTGCGCACGCCCCAGCGCGCGAGGTCTTTATAGCGTTTCTCCATCTGGGCGACGGCCCACTTGAGGGAGTTGGCGGCGAGTTTCGGTTCGGTGATGATCGGCGTCGCGAGGTGCGGGATGTCGGCGTAGAGACCGAGTTCCAGACGCTTCGGGTCAATCATGATGAACTTCACTTCGTCGGGCGTCGCTTTATAGAGAATCGAGACGACGAGCGAGTTAAGGCAGACGGATTTGCCCGTGCCGGTCGCGCCCGCGATGAGCAGGTGCGGCATGCGCGTCAGGTCGGCCACGTAGTTCATCCCGTCAATAGTCTTGCCGAGGGCGAGCGTCAGCTTCGACCCCGATTCGCGATACTGGCGCGACTCGACGACTTCACGTAGAAAGATCGTCTCGCGTTCGGGGTTCGGCACTTCGATGCCGACGTGCGCCTTGCCGGGAACGCGGTCAATGCGAATTGACTCGGCGCGGAGCGCGAGACAGAGATCGTCCACGAGTCCGGTGACGCGTGAGTATTTAACGCCGGGGTCGGGCTTGAATTCGTAAGTCGTGACGACGGGGCCGGGGCAGATGTGCTCTATCTTGCCCATCACGTTGAACTCTTTGCACTTCTCGGCGACGTGCGCGGCGATTTCCAGCAACTCTTCGTCGGCCTGTTCCTTGCGCGCGGGCGGCGCGTTGAGAAATTCCACGCCGGGAATCGTAAAGTCGGTCGGCGACGCGGCGATGACGGGACTCTTCACAGCCCGGCGCTCGGCTGCTGCGGCCTGACGACGTTCCGGCGCGGCCTCTTCAAACTCGGCGCGCACGACCGAAGCGTCGCGCAACATCTCTTCAACTTCAAACGCGTCTTCCTCGTCAAAGGCTTTCGCGCCGGGAAGCGTTTTCGGCGCGGTGGGCGATGAAGAGACCGTGACGCGCTTCGAGACGTTGGCGGCGTCACGCCCGTCAAGCTTTTCGTTTGCGCCCTGACCTATCGTTGAAGTGATGGAGGGTTGGGCCATGATTCCGGCCAACTCGGCCTCGGCCTGCGCGAGCTTGTTGCGAATCTCTTCCTCGCGCGTGAGCTTTTCTT
>JBAVPI010000957.1:0-1978 GCA_049692915.1 Pyrinomonadaceae bacterium | reverse complement strand
TGAGCCGCTCGCTGTTGTTGCTGGAAGAGCCAATCTTATCACGCACCCGAAATCGTCGGAGCGCGTCGGCCTCATGTTGAAGCACCAAACACGGAGACGCGTTGAAAGAGAGTCAGTGCGTCTGCGGTGTCCCTATAATTGATTCTTCATGGGGTTGATTCTTCGCGGGGTTAATTCTTCATGGTTAAGTTTTTCCTGCCGCTTCAACCTTTCGGGGCTTGATAGCCTTCGCGAGCGCGCACCTGCGCGTCCTTAATGCCGCGCACCTGCACGCGAATCACGCGGAAGCCGCCGTCTCGCGCCTTGTTGGTCGGGTAGTAGCCGATGCTGTACTGCGTGCCGATTTCGTCGGCGACTTGCTGGAAGGCGCGACGCGCATCGTGCAGGTCGGCGATGGGAAAAGTCTTGCCGCCGGAGTCGCGCGCGAGATCGTTCATCTCCTGCCGTGCGAGTGTGTAGAGCGTGCGACTGATGTGCATCCGCTCGAAGGGGCCGAGACGGCAGAAGTTGCCGTAGTCGGCGGCGTCCGCGCCGGACGCGAAGATGCGGCGATAGCGTTCGAGTTGCGCACGCGAGAGCCTGAGTGCTCCGTCGTCGCGGCAGTCTCCGATCAGACGATCCTCGACAAAGTCTTCCGTGTTGACCTGAATGAAGTAGGAGAGCACGCCGGCCCGCTTGAGACGCGCGCGGACTTCCGCGTAGTCGGCCTCGCTCGTCGAGTCAACGCCGTCCGTGAGCGCCACCATCGCGCGACGCCCGCGCAACTCTTCGCGCGGCGGGTCGCGGAAGATTTCCTTCGCGACCCGCTCAAGGCCGTCGTAAAAAGGCGTGCCGTTGCTCGCCCCGATGCCTTCGATGGCGGCGCGCAGTTCTTCGCGGTCGTCCGTCAGCGGCGACTTCAGTTCGACGGCGGCGAGTTTGTCCGCTCCCTCCTGCGCGGTGTTGAAGGCGACGACGGCGACGCGGTCGCCGGGACGAAGCGCCTCGACGAAGGACTGCGCGGCGCGGCGGATGAGTCCGACTTCGGCGCGCGTCGAGCCGGAAGTGTCGAGCAGAAGCGCGACCTCGAAGGGCGCTTCGGTCGTCGCGAAGTTGGCGATCTTCTGCGGCTGCCCGTCCTCCAGAATCGTGAAGTTGTCCGCGCGCAAATTCGTCAGAGGCTTGCCCGTGCGATCCGTCACAACGGCAGGCACGGAGACGAGTTGCGTGTCCACGCGCACCACGTCATCCTCACCAACCTCTTCGCCCGCGGCTGTCTTGCGGGGCGTCGCAGAGGGTTTCGAGGGCGGCGCGATCTGGGGCGCGGCCCCGACACGACGCGGTCGCTCCTGTGGAGCGGTGGATTGAAGAAAGCCGGACGCGGGCGTGCCGCACGCGAGCAGCAAGGCAAAGGCGACCTTGAGCGATCTTTGCGAAATGAGTCTCGGCCTTGCCGTAACATTTAAGACGGGCATACACTCTCCGACATCAAATTCTGTCTCTAAAATATAGACGCAAACGGCCCCGAACGGAAAGGACTTAAGGACATCGAATGTCAGTCATCGGAAGACTTGACGAACAGGTTAGCAAGATACTCATCGAGCCGCTCGCCGAAAAGCACAGGGCGGACGAGCGCCCCACTTCCGGGCAGTCGCCGCGCGAACCTACACCGCCGTCGCATCCTCCGTCCCAATCAACACATGATGAGAGCGAAGCGGAGCGGCGTGAGTTGCCCGTCTGGCTCCTCTGAAGAATCAATCACGAGCGCGCAGTGTTTCACGTGTTGAGAAGATGTCGATTCCGGCTGGCTCGCTTGACACTTCGCACGGGGTTCTCTTAAAGTGTGACTCGTTCGCCGACGAAGCAGAACAGCGATGTTGAGCAGCGGCGAAAGATTTTTGCAAACGTTCCCGAAAGACATTCGGGATACACCGGGGCCGGTCGGTTACGGCAGGCACGTATGTCAATGGTAGACGGCTTCCCTTACAAGGAAGAGGTT
>JBAVPI010000956.1:0-1682 GCA_049692915.1 Pyrinomonadaceae bacterium | reverse complement strand
ACCCAGCAGCAGGTCGCGCTCCAGCACTTCGGCGGTCGGGTAGCCCGCGTCCGAGGGCGCATGGTCGAAGGCGTCCGGCTGAAACTCCCTGACAAAACTCCACAAATGCGCCTCGTCAATGTCCTCGATGCTCGCGCCGAGGGCGACGACGTTCTCGAAGCGGACGGGCCGTGCCTCGTCGAGCAGGAGCGACAGTTCCTCGCGCGTCGCTTCGCGCCGCTCCGCGCCGACGCGGATGAAGTTGCGCCCGTCGCGCGTCCGGTGCGGGCGACGCTTGGCATCCACGTCGAGCGCGACGACGCGCAGGCCGTTGTCGAAGGCGGCGATGTCTATGTATGGAAAGACGGGCGGCAGAATGTCTTCGCGGCAGATGCGGACGAGTTCGTCGCGCACCGCTTCGGCGTCGTCCACGCCCTCGACGCGCAAATTATCGTTGACGCCGAAGACGATGATGCCGCCGCCTGTGTTGGCGAGCGCGATGATGCCCTGCGCGATCCGCTCCGGGTTGGAAAGTTTAACCTTGAGTTCGAGGTAAGAGTCTTCGCCGCCGCGCACGAGCGAGAGCAACTCCGAGCGCGAGGTCTGCGGGCCGGGGGACGAAAGATACTCCGAGAAGGAGCGTTCGGTGAGCAGTTCGTGCCGCCCGTTGCGAAATTTTCTGCGAGCCATTTGTGTCGAGACGGGGCTTCGTAACCCGCCCGGATGCTCTTGAAGTGAAGTCGGGACGCCTTAGGTTGCGCGCCCTCAACTCACTTTGATCGAGCACCGCTGGAATAGTGGCGACGCCTCACGCGCAATTCACACGCGCGTCCTTCGGGCGTCGCTCAGTTCATGATTTGACCGTCCTCGTCACCACTCCGTCCGGTCACGGCTTCAAGTATCTCAAGCTCGCGACGTTCGAGTGAGCGTCCCTGCCCGTTGATGAGCAGTAAGTACGCACAGACCGAAAGAATCGCGAACGCCGCGAGTATAGCATACTTGACGAGGAGGCTTCCCGCCGCATAACCGCCCGCGACGGCGATGGCTGGCGGCACGAGCATGAGGACGAAGAGCGGCAACATGATGAACGCGGCCACGCCGGAGCGATTCATACGCTTGCCGAACTGCACGCGCTTCGGGAAGTGGAGCGACATCCAGTTGCCGCCCGTCGAAAAGAGCGCCGCGAAGACGACGTATGAGAGCGCGGCGAACAAAAGCGTCTGCCACGTCAGGTCGCGCAGCACGAGTCCGCCCGCGATGACGCCCGCCACGGCGAGCGCGAGCGTGACGACCATGCACGCGATATTTTTACCGACGAGCAGCCGCCGCCCGCTCACCGGCGCAAGCACAAGAGAGCGCATTCCCGCGCCGTCATAGCCGAACAGGTTCGTCGTCAGCGGAGAGACGAGCGTGAAGATGTAGAGCACGCTGAAGACAGCGCCCGCGCCCTCGCCGTAGATGCCGAGGAAATTGATGCCGCGCCGCGCGCTGCCCAGAGGTGAGAGCCGCAAAACAATCGTTAGCCCGACGGCCATCACCGCGATGACGCGCAACTGCGCGTTGCGTGAAGCGTAGCGCAGTTCCTTCTCGACCACAGCAGAGAGTTGCGCGGACATGAGCGGCAGTTGCCATCCCGTGTATGAGCCTGACTCTGCCTTCGTCGCCTGCTCCTTCCGCGTCGCCTTCGCGCGCCTCGCTCCGCC
>JBAVPI010000955.1:0-1513 GCA_049692915.1 Pyrinomonadaceae bacterium | reverse complement strand
CACCTCTTCGATGCGTCCCCAGTCCTTAACTTCCATTGCCGAGCTCGCGCGCGAGCAGCGCCTTCGCCATCTCCCAGTCGCGCGCGACCGTCACCTCCGACACCTTCAAGACCTCTGCCGTTTCCTTCACGCTCAGACCGCCGAAGTAGCGCAACTCGACGACGCGCGCCTTGCGCTCGTCTATGGCCGCGAGCCTTTCGAGCGCCTCGTCGAGCGCGAGCAGCTCGACGGACCTCTCCTCGGAGATGGCGTCGGCCTCCGTGAGCTCGACCTTATAGGCACCCCCCCCGCGCTTGCCGCGCCCCTTGACGCGCGCGTAGTCGATGAGCACGCGCCGCATTTGCTGCGCCGCGATGCCGAAGAAGTGCGCGCGGTTCTGCCAGCAGACGCGCGTCTGATCCACGAGCTTCAGGTAAGCCTCGTTGACGAGCGCGGTGGTCTGTAGCGTGTGGTCTTCGTTCTCGCGCCGCATGTATGAGTGCGCGAGCCGGTGTAGTTCCGTCTCGACGAGGGGGAGGAGCCTTTCGAGCGCGGCGCTGTCGCCGTCGCTCCAGCGGACGAGTAGCTCGGTTATTTCCGAGGGTGGGGAGGTCATGGCGTTTCTCTCAAAAGGGGCGCGGGCACCGGAGTCTTCTCGGCGGGCGGGTCAGTCGCCTACGGGCTAGTGAAAATATATTCGCCCTGGCGGTGATAGTTTTCGACGGCGTCCGACGCGTTAGTGGACGACCGCGGCTGAAAACGCAGCGCGCGGCGGGCGCGGTCGCCGCGCTGCAGGCCCCTCGCGAAGAATTCGGAGAAGTTATATAGCGTCCGCGGCGGGTTTGGCAACGGCTATATCGAAGCTGACGGGAGCCTCAACGGAGTCACACATGACGGTCAAAGCCGCCAACGCCGTCTCACAGACACAAGGCGTGTCGGATGCCATCAAGGGTTGGGTGATGGTGCTGCTCACGATCGTGTTCGTCGCGCTCTATGGCGCGGCCCTCACAGGGTGGCTGAGGCCACTCTCGGACGAGAAGATGGTGACGCGGCTTGAGCCAATCATCTTCGTCATTATCGGCTACTACTTCGGGAGGCTGCCCGCGCAGCAGACCGAGAAGACGCTCAAGGACGAGATAACGCGTCAGACGCAGAAAGCCGACGCCTCCCAGCACGCCAAGGAGCAGGCGCAGCAGTCGCGCGAGGCGCTCGAAGAGAAGATCAAGAACGCACGGGCCGCTCTTGCGCAGGCCGTGCCCGCCGCAGGCGCCAAGTCGTCAACCGACCCAGCGGACGCGCAGGGCGGCGGGTCGAGGGACGAGGTCCTGCGCGGCTCGTCGCTCGCTGCGCTCAACATTCTGAGCACGTGAGCACGCACTAACTTCGTCTGCACGTGAGTGTGTCGCCGCGTCGTCTCGGACATTTCACACACGGCTTTCAACAGCGGAGGACTTATGGTCGGCAAGAAGGTGCGTTCGAAGAAGACAGGCAGCGGGGCAGCGGGCGCGAGGGGAGGCGCGCGGCGCGCTCTGAC
>JBAVPI010000954.1:0-6515 GCA_049692915.1 Pyrinomonadaceae bacterium | reverse complement strand
GTCGCGCGCCGTGACGAAGAGCAGACACGCGAGAGACAAGACGGAGAGGGCGAAGGCTAAGCATCTGTGCGCCGGACGTATGTTCATTGCTCGATTGATTCCTTCTGTCAGTATAAAACCGGGTTGCGTTGGTGGCGGAAATGCCTTGGCGGCGGGCCGCACGCGACCGGGCCGGAGGGGATGTGTGTGACGGGAGGGGAAACCCGTCCCCGTACTTAAAAGCGAATGGTTAGCCGTGAGCGGCAACGCACGCCCTTCACGGCTAACCATTTTCGTCACAGACCCGCCCGCCCGTCAAGCGGGCACTTCTAACGGCGCGTCACCATGTCGTCGTCCGCCGCGCGCGCCCCGCGTCCGGCGAGCCAACGCTCGCGCCCGACGAGGTAGAGCAGCACCGTCAGCACGATGAAAGGGATCATCGCCAGCCCGTCCGCCCAAGGCCCTTCGTAGAACGGGTTGTTCGCCGTCGCCCACTGGTCTATCTGGTCGAGTTTGTCCTTGATCGGGATGTTCATGAACGCGAAGAGCACGCCCGCGAGCGTGCCGCCCGCGATGTAGCCCGAAGAGAGCAGCACGCCCGGACTCTTGTCGCCCTCGGCGACGAGTTGTTCCTCGGTCAGACCGGCGTGCGCGTGCTTGCGACGCGTGTACCTGTCCACCATCCAGCGCACCATGCCGCCGACGAAGATCGGCGCGGAGGTCGAAAGCTGTAGATAGACGCCGACGGCGAAGGCGAGCGATGGGATGCCCGATAGTTCGAGCACGATGGCGATGAAGACGCCGAGCAGCACCAACCCCCACGGCAAATTGCCGCTCAGGATGCCCTTGATGATGTAGGACATGAGCGTCGCCTTCGGCGCGGTGAACTTCTCGACCTTCGAGCCGTCAGGCCGCTTCTCGTAGATGCCGTTGATGCCGGGGTCTGCGAGATAGACGGGCACGCCCTCATTGTTGACGAGGTAACGACCGGCGGGGCCGTTCTCCGGCGTCGTCTTGTGCAGGACGAAATACTCACCCGTGTCGCCGCCCGACTGCGCGGGGTTGAGACGTTCGCGACGCGGCTGGCCGCTCGAATCCTTCTCGTAGTCGGCGGGGTTCGTGCGGTAGCCCTCCGGGAAGGTGAAGTCTTTGTTGTTCGCTATGGGCATATAAATCGTGCCCGACTGATTCAGTTGCAGCAGGATCGGGCCGAGCACGAGCGCGGAGGCGAGAGCGCCGACGAGAATCGCGATCTGCTGGTATTTCGGCGTCGCGCCGACGAGGAAGCCCGTCTTCAAGTCCTGCGAAGTCGTTCCGCCGTTCGACGAAGCGATGCAGACGATGCCGCCGATTGAAAGCGCCGTCACGAAATAGCGCGGGGCCGTCCAGCCGATAATCAGGAAGGCGAGACAGGTCAGCAAAAGCGTCGCGACCGTCATGCCGGAAATCGGGTTCGACGACGAGCCGACCTCGCCCGTCAAACGCGAAGAGACGGTGACGAACAGGAAGCCGAAGACGATAATCAGCAGCGCGCCGAGGATGTTCCACTGGAGATTCAACTGCGGGAACAGCATGATTACGATGAGCAGCGCGATGATGCCGCCGATGACAAATTTCATCGAGAGGTCTTGATCCGTGCGCGGCGCGTTGGCCCCGGCGGCGCGACTCCCGCGCAAGTCGGCGATGCCGCCCTTCAGGCCGTGCCAGATGATGGGGAGCGAGCGTCCGAGGCTGATGATGCCGCCCGCCGCCACCGCGCCCGCGCCGATGTAGAGAATGTAAGCCTTCTGTATCTGCGACACCGTCATCTCGGAGATGGTGTGCGCGGTCTCAGGCGGGAGCGGCAAGGCTAGGCCCGACCCGAAATACTTGATCGCCGGAATCAGCACGAGGTACGAGAGCACGCCGCCGCCCATCATGATCGAGGCGATGCGTGGCCCGATGATGTAGCCGACGCCCAGAAGCGCAGGGTTGTTTTCCAGAGCGATTGAGCCGGAGTCGAACGGCTTGCCGAAAACTTTGGTCGGGATTTCCTTCCACGTCTTGAAAATCTGTTCGAGCGCGTAATAGATAAAGCCGATGCCGAAGCCAGTGATGATGGTTTTGCCGCCGGTCGTCGCTTCGTCCATCGTGAGCGCCATCGCCGCCGTCTCGGCCTTCGTCTGGCCGCCCGCCGCGCGGTGCGCCGCCCTCGATTCTTCGGACGCTCCCGCCTTCAAAACTTCCGCGCAGGCCGTGCCTTCGGGGTATTTGAGGAAGCCGTGCTGCTGCACGATGAGCGCGCGCCGCAGAGGAATCATCATCAAAATGCCGAGCAGTCCGCCGAGCACGGCGACGAGCATGACGCGCGTGATCTCAAGGTCGAAGCCGAGGATCATAATCGCAGGCATCGTCACGCCGAGGCCGAACGCGATTGACTCGCCCGCCGACCCTGCCGTCTGCACGATGTTGTTTTCTAAAATCGTCGCGTCGCGCATGCCCAACTTCGAGAGCAGGCGAAAGAGCGTAATCGAGATGACGGCCACGGGGATGGACGCGCTGACCGTGAGGCCGACTTTCAGCACGAGATAGAGCGACGATGCGCCGAAGACGATGCCCAGAAGCGTCCCCATGATGAGCGGCAGCGGCGTCAACTCGCGCAGGTTCGCGCTGTCCGGCAGATACGGGCGGAAGACGGCGAGGTAAGGATTGTCGGGTTTCGCGCCGATGCGATCCGGGAACTCCTGCGCCGCGGCTGCGCTATCAGCATCAACAGTTTCAGTGGGCATCAATAGTGACCTCCGACAGACTTTTTTTCCGAGAGCTTTGCGGGAAGAGCGACAATAAAGGGGAAACGAACTGGCGCTACTTTACACGCGCAACGCGCGCGGAATCAAGCAACAATCTCGCGCGAGTCGGAAGAAACATCGCGACGAGCGAAAGAAGTCGGCGGCCTCTTCGGACGAATGCCTGCCTCTGCCTTCGTGCCGCCGCTTTGTGCTAAACTCGCGCGCGTTCCCTTCAAACCAAGCGCTGTTTTCAAAATCAAACAATCCGGGAGTTGTGACACGCATGCACACACGCACCGCCGCTGCCCTCGCGCTCGCTGTCCTGATGCTCTTGCAAATTTCCGCGCCCGCGCAAAAGCAGGCGCAACACGCAGGCACGGCAGAGAGTCCGCTTACAGGCAGATCACTTGTCCCGCCCGTCACAACGGCGAACATCCCTGCGCCCGAAGACGTGCTCGGCTTCCGCCCCGGCGACGACCGCAAGCTCGCGAGTTGGACGCAAACGGTTGACTACTTTCGCAAACTCGACGCGGCGAGCGACCGCGTGCGGTTTGAAGAGATCGGCAAGACGACGCTCGGCGCGCCCTTCACCGTGGCGACCATCAGCGCGCCTGAGAATCTCGCGCGGCTCGACGAATACAAAGACATTCAGCGTCAACTTGCCGACCCGCGCACGCTCGGCGCGAATGCCGACCGCAAAGCCGAAGCGTTGATCCGTCGCGGCAAGACGATTGTGCTCATCACCTGCGGCATCCACTCGACGGAAGTCGGCAGTTCTCTCTCCAGCATGCTCATCGCGCACCGCCTCGCGTCGTCGAACGACGCGGAAGTGCAACAGATTTTGCGCGAGACGATTGTGCTGCTCGTCCCCAGCCTCAACCCCGACGGCGTGGACATCGTGAAGCGCTGGTACGACCATACGCTCGGCACGCCCTACGAAGGTACATCGCCGCCGGAGCTTTATCATAAGTACACCGGCCACGATAACAACCGCGACTGGTACTCGTTCACGCAAGTCGAGACGCAGTTGACCGTGGACAAGATTCACAACGTCTGGCATCCGCAGATCGTCCACGACATACACCAGCAGGGCGCATACGGCGCGCGTCTTTTTCTGCCGCCCTACATGCAGCCGGTCGAGCCGAACGTGCCGCGCCAACTCGTCGAGGGCTACACGGAACTCGGCCACTTCATGTCCGGCGAGATGATGAAGGCGGGCTTCAAAGGCATCACTTGGGATTCGACCTACGACGCGTGGACGCCCGCACGCGCCTACTCGCACTACCACGGCGGCGTTCGCATTCTCTCCGAGACGGCCTCGGTCAACATCGCCACGCCGATTACGGTGAAGCCCGACCAACTCCGCGCGGGCGAAGGCTACGACGCGCGCAAAGCGACGCCGAACTTCCCCGTCCTCTGGCCCGGCGGCGAGTGGCACCTGCGCGACATCACGAACTACATGACGACCGCCGCCTTCGAGTTGATGACGCACGCCGCCACGAACCGCGAACGCTGGCTGCGACGTTTCTACGCCATCGGCAGAGAGGCAGAGCGACCGCGCAAGGCCGGTGAGTTGTATGGCTTCAAGATTAAGATGTCGGAAAACTCGCCCCGGTTATTAAGCATTCTCGACCGCGCGGGCGTGCTATATGATTGGCTCAAGGAAGGCAGGCCGGTGACGGTTCAAGGTTCGTATTCTTTCAATCAAAGCAAGGTTACTTATCCGAGCGGCACGGTCATTGTGCCTCTGGCTCAACCTTACGGCGGCTTTGCCAGAGCCATGCTCGAACGGCAGCACTACCCGGATTTACGCGACGCCAACAATCAACCCGTAACGCCTTATGATGTGACGGCTCATACGCTGTCGCTCTTGATGAACGTTGACGTGCAACCGGTGCTCGCACCTTTTAAGCCTTCCGTCATCATGAACGCACACATAAACGTTGAGCGGGGGGATTGCGCCCTGACGGGACGCAAGAGCGTTGCCATCTACAAGTCGCACATCCCCGCGATAGATGAGGGTTGGACGAGATGGGCTTTGGAGCCGTGCGTAGAATTTGAGCAGATTACAGATCAAGAAATTCGCGCCGGAAACTTTGAACAGAAAGACCACAGCACCCTTCTGAAAGAGACAAAGTACGACGCCATCATCATCCCCGACCAACAGCCGCGCCAGATTCTCGAAGGCTACCGGAAGGGCACGATGCCTGAAGAGTTGACGGGCGGTATGGGCGCGGAGGGCGTAAAGGCTTTGCGCGGGTTTGTCGAGGCGGGCGGCACTCTCGTATGTCTGAACGGCGCGTCGGACTTCGCCATCGCGCAACTTGGGTTGCCGGTGCGCGACATCACGGAAGGCTTGAAGCGGACGGAATACTACGCGCCCGGCTCTATCTTGCGCACCGAGTTGGACACGTCGAATCCGATTGCTAAGGGCATGCCGCGCGAGTCGGTCGCATGGGTCGAGGACTCGCCCGTCTTCGAGTTCGACGCGCGCGACGCGGGGCGCGTTCACGTCATCGCGCGCTACCCGCTCGACCGCGACCCGTTGCTCTCCGGCTGGCTGCTCGGCGGCAGGAAGCTCTGGGGCAAATCCGCGCTTCTCGAAGTGACTCTCGGCAAAGGCCGCGTTTACCTCTTCGGCTTTCGCCCGCAGTATCGCGGCCAGTCGCTCGCCACTTACCCGCTCCTGTTCAACGCCATCACCGGCGCGGGGCGATAAAGGCGACGCGGTGAATGTCGGCGCGGTCGCCTTTATTTGAAGACGGTGGCGAAGATGGCAATCATGAGCGAGCCTGCATAGACGAGGACGTAGCTCGCGAAGTAGCCTGCGACGAGGAGGAGCGAGACGAAGAGCGTCTTGGCCGTGCCCAGCCGGTACACCGCGCGGACGGCGAAGAACATGTAGGCGATGTCAACGAGCCACTTGACGAGGCTGACCGCCACATTAATCCCGCCGGGCTTGATGCCGATGAAGAAATAGACCGGCCACAGGAAGATGACCGACAGCAACGAGAACGAGACGAAGTGAATCGAGAAGACGAGATGCTCGACGAAGTAGCGGCGCGCGAACAGCAGGAAAACGACTTGCAGCACGAGCGCGAAGCTGAGAACGAAGAGCACCGGCATGAGCGACATATAACGCTGCCAGCGCTCGCTCATCTCGTCGAGCATGGCTTCGGGCGTCGTGTTCCGACGCTGCGCGCGACGGTTAATAGCGGCGATGAACTGCCCCGTCTTCTCTACCTCGACGATGGTTTGCAGCTTGTACATCGAAACCGGCTTGTAAACCGAATAGACGAAGATGCTTAAGGCGAACACGCCGAGGCAAAGATTGAGCGGCTTGAGGTAGCGGTTGCGGCGGCCCGCGATCCATTCGAGCGTCAGGAAACCCGGCTTGAAGAGGAGTGCCGCGAGCGTGCGCAAAAGTTTCGAGTCGAGGCTCGTCAACTCACGCATGGCGTCCGTGGCAAAGTGTTTGACGGTGAGGTCGCGCGCGTCAACGCGTTTCTCGCCGCAGGCGTGGCAGAAATCACCCAACAACGCGCCGCCGCAATCCGGGCAGACGTAATCAACGGAGACCGGTGCGATGAGAGAGGACGCGGCGGAGTGGGTTGAAGCGGACTCGGTTGAAGCGGAGTCGGTGGCCGTCATATTCGTCGTCGCACTCATCGCCGTCGCCGTCGTAGTAGCCGCCGACGTTTCAACTCCGAATGTCGTGCTCGCTTCCGTCATCCCGTCGCCTCACACTCGCGCCTTCATCCTTACGAT
>JBAVPI010000953.1:0-2648 GCA_049692915.1 Pyrinomonadaceae bacterium | reverse complement strand
TCGTCTTCCTCATCCGACGCGGGCTTTACGCCCGGCTCGCACGTCCGTCACGCCAAGTACGGGCGCGGCCTCGTCCTCCGGCGCGAAGGCGTGGGCGACTCGGCCAAGCTGACCGTCAGCTTTCCCGGCTTCGGGCAGAAAAAGTTGATCGAGAAATACGCCGGGTTAGAGAAGGCATAAAACGGCGTGAGGTGAAGGCCGGGGGATGAAGACGTGGCTCTCAAAAATTGGCTTCACTTCATCATGCGTCCTTTCACAACCGTCCCTACTTCAAGGCGCGGAGCGATGACCAACGAAGAGATCGCGCGACGGTTCGAGCGGCTGGCGGTGTTATTGGAGATACGCGGCGACGACCGTTATCGCGTGCGCTCGTATCGCAACGCCGCCGAGTTGATCGAGACGTGGCCGACGCCCATGAAGCGTATCGCCGACGAGGAGGGCGTCAAGGGTTTGCAGGCGCTGCCCGGAGTGGGCAAGGCCATCAGCGGTAAGATTATCGAGTTGCTTGAGGGCGGAACTTTCGAGGCGTGGGAGAAACTCACGGCGGAGACACCTGAATCGGTGCTCGACCTTTTGCGAGTCGGGGGCATCGGCATCAAGACAGCCGCGACGCTTTATCAGGGGTTCAAGATTTCTTCGCTCGAAGACCTGCGCCTCTTCGTCGAAGGCGGCGGACTCGACCTCATCGACGGCATCGGCGACAAGACGGCGGAGCGCATCGCCGAGAGTCTTCGGAGCTTAACCTATCGTGCTTCCCGTACACGCGTCCCCGATCAAAACCTGCCTTTGGTGTCGGCCTTCTTTTGCAGGTAGTGCTCGACGACGAAAATAATATCCTCGCTGAAATATTCGTTGACGACGCGCAGGGCACGGATGGTTTCCGGGCGACTGACATCCCGCTTGATCTCCGTCTCGGCGACGAAATCGAAGACGCAGCCACGCAGTAGCTCCAACTCGCGTAGCAACTCCGTCACGGAGTAACCTTCGAGTGAACGCGCATACCCGTGCTCGCTCGACGCGCGGATGTCCTTAAAGTCCAACTCGCCCTCGTGTCCGAGCAGGTCGCACAACTCCTCCAACATTTCGGGGACGTGATCGACGAGTTGCGTGATGGAGAGCGGGTTGTCTGACTTGAGATAAGGGTCTGCCTTAACGCGCGCCACCCAGTCGAGCGTGAGCGTGTCGATTGACTCTCGGAGCGTGTCGCAGAGCGTGTTCATGTTTGAGGGCATGTGTAATTATCGTCTGTCAGTGAAGATGGCCGGTCTGTTTCTCATTCAAACCCGTGCGACTCAATCATCCTTCACGCCTTCGCGCGCTTGACGATGACGAGCGTGATGTCGTCAACGGCGGGCGAGCCTTGCGCGAACTGCGTGAGCGCGGCCTCGATTTTGTCGCGGATGCCTGCCGCTGAGAGTTCGACGTTGCGCCAGATGACATCTTGCAGGCGCGCGGGGCCGAACTCTTCGCCCTTCGGGTTGACCTGCTCGGTGACGCCGTCGGAGTAAGCGACGAGCACATCGCCGGGCTGGATTTGCGTGCGGCCCTCTCGGTACGGGGCGTCGGGCATGATGCCTAAGGGCAGACCGCCCGCGCCGAGTTGTTCCATCGTGCCCGCGGCGTGCGCGATGAGCGCGGGATTATGTCCGGCGTTGATGAACGAGAGCGAGCCGGAGAGCGGGTCGAGTTCGGCATAGAAGAGCGTGACGAAGCGGTTCGACGGCGTGTTGTCGGCAAGATAGCGATTGACCGCCGCGATGGTTTCGACGAGCGACTGGTGCGATGCGACCTGCGCGTGGACGGCGGCGTGCAATGAAGACATCAGAAGCGCCGCGCTCGTCCCCTTGCCCGAAACGTCGCCGAGCGCGATGACGTAACGCTCGTCGGGCCGTCGGATGAAGTCGTAGTAGTCGCCGCCGATTTCGTACGAAGGAAAGCTGATGCCCTGCAACTCGTAGCCGGGGATGGCGGGCGGCGCGGTCGGCAGAAAGCGCTGTTGAATCTCGCGCGCCAGTTGGAGTTCGCGCTCGAACCGTTCCTGTTCGAGATGCTCCTCGATGAGTCGCGCATTCTCGACGCGAATCGCGGCGACCGAGCCGAGCGTCGTCAAGACCTTCAAGTGGTCTTCGGTGAACTGCGCGGCGGCCAGCGGCGAGTCGGCGTAGATCATCCCGAAGACGCGTTCGCTCACGCCGAGCGGCACGGCGAGCACGGAGCGAATGCCCTGAATCGTGACGGTGTTGCCCTTGAAGCGCGGATCGTGCTGCGCGTCGGAGGTGAGCACGCTGCGTCCCTCCGTGACGACCTCTTCGATAATCGTGCGGCTGACGCGTATCTCCCCGACCTCGCCGCCCTGACTCTGGTTGCGCAACTCCGCGACGCGCGCGCGCAGTTCGCCGTCGCTCGTCTCGCGCAGCATGATCAAGCAGCGTTCGGCGGGAACGGCCTCGAAGACGAGACGCGCAACCTGCCCCAGAGTTTCGTCGAGCGTGGCGGAGGAGAGCAGCGTGATGCCGACCTTGCTGATTAACGCCAGCAGATCGCTCTGCTCGCCGTGAGACTGCGCCGTGCGGGACGCGACGGCAGAGACGGCGGCCGACTGCTGACGACCTGAGCCTTGCGTGCGCGCGCCTTCGATGGCTTCGAGC
>JBAVPI010000952.1:0-1715 GCA_049692915.1 Pyrinomonadaceae bacterium | reverse complement strand
GCGTCGCGTCATGACGCCGACCGAAGCCGCACGCGCCGGGGCTGACTACCTCGTCGTCGGTCGGGCCATCATCAACGCGACTGACCCGCCGCGCGCGGCGCGCGAGATCGTGGACGAGATTGAAAGGGCCATGCAGTCGTGAAGTAAAATATCTCGACAGCTTCTTTATGATTCCTGAGTATCGCAGACAGGGCAGCGGCCCGCCCTTCGTTTATGTGTCGGGTCTTGACGGGACGGGCAAGCTCTTTTACAAACAGGCCGCCGACCTTGAGCGCGACCATACCGTGATTACGTTTCCACTGCGCGGGCAGGGTCGCTACGATCTTGAGCGACTGGTGGAAGACCTCGCCCTCATCGTGCGCGATGCGGGCTTCGAGCGCGCGACGTTTCTCGGAGAGTCTTTCGGCGGACTGCTCACGATGGCGACGGCCCTCGCGCACCCCGAAATGTTCGAGCGCATGATTCTCGTGAACACGTTCCCCTACTTCGTCGGGCGCGCGCGCATCAATCTCGGAGTAATGCTCTTCTCGGCATTGCCGTACCCTTGGGTTAAGGCGCATCGGACGAAATCCGCGCGCCGCGTCCTGTTCAGCGAAGACGTGAGCGAGGACGACCGCAGGCTCTTTCGCGAGCACACGAGCGTCGTCCCTTACGAAGGTTATGTCTCGCGCCTGCGCATCATTCGCGACACGGATTTGCGCCCGCGTCTGAAGAACATCGAGACGCCCGCGCTCGTCGTCGCAGGCAGCGTCGATAATCTCATTGACAGCGTGACTGCCGCGCGCTTGATGGCGGGCGAATTGCCGCGGGCGCGTCTGAAGATTCTCGAAGGCACGGGCCACACGGCGCTGCTCTCAGGTCGTGTGAGAGTGCGAGAGTGGCTCCACGAGTTCGATGATTTTTAATTCTTCGTCACGCTTTCGGAACGACGCGCGCGCGCCCGACGTGTACACTTTAGACGGCTGCGCGAACTGTCGCGCGCATCGAAGCGTTCCCTGCACAAGGGGATGACGGTCTAACGAATAGTGAAAAGGGGTACGCATCTTTTGCATCGAAGAACATCAAAGCTCAAGGCACTGGCGACGCTGTTCGTCCTACTGGCACTCACGCCCGCAGACGTTTCAGCGCAGAGTCGCAACGCCGTGACCTCCAGCCCCTTCTCCAGTGACCCTTATCAAGTCGGCGAACGACTCTCCTACAACGTCTCATTCTCCAGTTTCCCGACCGCCGCTCACGTCGAACTTCTCGTCACGGGCCGCGGCATTTACTTCGGCCGTGAGGGCGTCGAACTGCGCGCGCACGTCGAGACGATGGGCGTCGTCAGCGCGGCGCTCTACGCCATCAACAACGACTATGTGACCTACGTTGATCCGGCGACTGGCCTGCCCTATCGCGCGCAGCAGACGATTCGCGAAGGAGCACGCTTTGCCGAGGTCATACGAGATTTCAATCAACCCGCCGGCGCGTCGGCCACCCCTGCGAAACAGACGGCGGCGGGCGCATTCCCCGGCGCTTTCGACTTCGTCTCGGCGCTCTTTCGCCTGCGCGCGCTCCCGCTCGCGCAGGGCACGACCTACGCTCTCTCCGTGCAAAATGGTGAAGCGATGTACGACGCGGAGTTGAAAGTGACGGGGCGCGAACTGCTCAAGACGAACGTCGGTTCGTCAAACACCATCGCCACGCAGTTGCGCGTGCGCGGCAATTCGTCCGCGGAC
>JBAVPI010000951.1:0-4478 GCA_049692915.1 Pyrinomonadaceae bacterium | reverse complement strand
CCGGTAATGCGGGCACGGGTGCGCCGGTCATCATGCAGTCAATCGACCCGAAGGGCGTGCTGCTCGTCTCCGTCTCGCCCGCCGCCGGTGCGCCGCCTTTGACGGGCGAGGGGTTGCTGCTCGTCATCGAAATCGAGGGCATGGGTGCAGGCGACGCCGTGCTCGACTTCGACGCCGACAAGGTGCACTTCATCGCCACCGACGGGCGCACCGTCCGCGTGAAAGCCACCGCCAGCAAACTCAAAGTGACGCAGCAGTAAGGTCTCGATGCTCAATCCGCTGAGAAGGCAGATGAAAAAGTGGTGCGACGTGAAAGGCGCGGCGTGTCGTGGAAGGGCGACGAATCGCTTCTTCGGACGCCGCTCCCTCAAACGCTCCCCTCTTCACGAGTCCGTTGACGGCATGACGATCATCGAACTCGTCATCGTCATCACGGTGCTCACGATTCTGACGCTCGGCGTGATTCCGCTCGTCAGAAACTCCGTCCAGCGACAGAAAGAGCAGCAACTGCGCGAGGCCCTGCGCGAGATGCGCGAGGCCATCAAGACTTTCAAGCGCGACACAGCCGGGCCGATCAACTGTCCGGGACAGGCGACAGCGCAGACCGCCGGTGGCGCACCGCCGCCCGCGCCTTACGTTGACCCGCGCAGCAAAGTGCAGATCAGCGACTGCACGATCTTCAAGTCAGACAACCCGGACATGTACCCGCCGGATTTGGAGACGATGGTGAGCGGCGTCAACGTCATCGCCCGCTCGACCGCGGCGGGCGCGCTCGTGGGCGGCATCAAGGGCAACGCCACCGATAACCCTCTGCTTTCGACGAAGAAGAAAGTTTACCTGCGCGAGATTCCTGTTGACCCGATCACGGGCGAGAAGGACTGGTGCCTGCGTTCGAGCTACGACCCGCCCGACGAGGGTTGTTCGTCGAACCCCGTCAACGTCTTCGACGTGCGCTCGAAGGCCGAAGGGACGGCACTCAACGGGGAGAAATACAGTGAATGGTAAAGCGTATGCGGAGCGCGGAATGCGTAACGCGACATTGAAGACACGCATCTTTCATCCGGCATCCGACGCCCGACACCCGAAATCCCGTGGCTTCACGCTGCTCGAACTGATGATCGTCATCTCGGTCATCATCGTCCTCGCGATGATCGCCATCGCGCACTACAGCCAGACCGTGCAGGCCGCGAAAGAGGCCACGCTCCGCGCCGATCTCCACGACATGCGCCGGATGATTGATCAGTATGCCGCGGATAAAGCCAAGCAGCCCGAATCGCTCGAATCGCTCGTGCAGGCGGGCTACATTCAAGAGATGCCGCTAGACCCGATGACGGGGGCCGCCGACTGGACGACCGAGAGCGGCGATAATCCTTCCGGGACAGGCTCCGGCATCACGAACATCCACAGTTCTTCGGGCGACACGGCCGCGGACGGGACGCGCTACAGCGATTGGTGAAAGTAGGCGTCGGCAATCATCGCCCGGCAATAAGTTCCGGCAGTGAGTTCCGGCGATGAGTTTAAGAGATGAGTTTAAGAGCAGGTTAATTTAAGAGCGCTTCGGCCAACCAACTTGTAGGAAACCCAACCGTCAAACAAAGGCTGATTGCCGATTGCCGAGAGCCTCCTTATGAATCCTTTCAAGGCATTGACCGCGCCGCGCCTGCCTTCGGCAGCCATCGGATTGTCGGGTGAAGGTGCGGGCGTCGTCTCGCTGGATCGCCGCGACAACGTCTTCGTCGTTAAGCGCGCGGGCTACGTTTCGCTCGCCGAAGGACTCGTGCGTCCCAACTTTGACGAGAGCAACGTCGCGAGCACGGGTGATCTGGCGAACGTCCTCGCTGAACTCGTGGCGGGCGTCGGGATGCTGAAACGCAAACGCTGGTCGGTGGCACTGCCGGAAGCGGCGACGCGCACTTCGATCCTGACTCTGGAGACATCGCCCGGCACGCGCGCCGAGACCGAAGAGATGCTGCGCTGGAAAATGGAGCGCGCGATGGCCGCGCCGCTCGACGAATTGCGCGTCACGCGCGACCGCCTGCGGGCGGACGCACAGGGGCGCGTGCGTTATCTCGTCACCGCCGTGAGGCTCGCCGTGCTGGCCGAGTACGAAACGGTGTTTGAGTCTCTGGGGTGGCACGCGGGCCTCATCCTGCCGCGTCACATGGGCGAGGCTTGGTGGCTGATGAACGACGCGCCCGCGCGCACCGCTGCTTCGTCGGATTCGATGCTCGTCAGCGCGCATGCCGAAGGCTTTACGGTGGTCGTCCTGCGCGGAGGGCAACCGCTGCTCGTCCGCAACGTCAACTGCGACCCGGAAGATCGCGCCGACGAGTTGTACCGCTTCCTGCTCTTTTACCGCGACCGCAACGCGCCGTCCGGCGGGCTGCCGGAAGAGGCCGTGCGAGTGCCGACCGAGATCATCGAGAGCCTGTTCGTGGCCGGCAGCGGTCTCGATTACGAGCAGGCGCAAGCCGCCGTCGAAGAGACGCTCGCCATTGCGCCACGCCGTCTCGATGCCGCGGACGTGCATCTCTCGCTGCCCACGCCCGATCTCGATTTCCGACATCTCGCCGCGCCCGCCGGTCTCGCCGCGCTCGCGTGGGGCTAGACCAAAGAAGTTTCATCGTCGAAGCGCGTACTTACATTCTTGCCGCGCGGGCCGTCCTTGCTAAACCGGCATTGAATCCCGCATCGCATGAGAGACGATGCGGCGTGTCTTGAGAGACGGCAGTTCAGCCAGAGTTTTATCGCAAGGAAGATTAAGAGATGAGAAAGTTGAGCCGCTTCCTCTTCATCATGGCGCTCCTCGCGTCCGTTGCGGGTGCGCAATCAGGGCGACGCGTGCCGCCGCCTTCAACGCAGGCGATTCCGCGCGATGAAATTCCGGTCGAGGCCGAAACGAAGACACAGCCGCCGCGTGTGATCGCACGCGCCGAGTTAACCGCCGTGCCGGAGAGCGTGTTGGGCCGCGAGTTGCAGACTCTGCGGCGCGAGCGATTTCGACTGGCGGACTACAATGGCAAGATCGTCGTTATCAACATCTGGGCCAGTTGGTGCGGGCCATGCCGGCAGGAGACGCCTGAGATGGAAGAGATCAGCCGCGAGTATGCGAAGCGCGGCGTCGAGTTCGTCGGCCTGACGGCGGAAGACCCCGCGTCCGCGGGCGGTCGCGTGAGCGCGTTCGTGCGCGACTCGAAGGTCAGTTACAGAATCGGGTGGATTGACAGGACGACGGCGAACGCGTTGATGAACGGGCGCAACGTCATCCCGCAAACTTTCGTCGTCCGTGGCGACGGGCGTATCCTCAGGCGCTTCGTCGGCTACAACGCCAGCCGGAGCGGGCAGATGTTGCGCGAAGCGATTGACCGCGCACTCGACAAGGACGACGAGAGCCTGTAGCGTTTCTTCAACACGCGCGGCGTTTGTTCTCCGCGCCGTTAGCGCGCGCATCGCGGCTGAAACTTTCCCCTCAGGGCACGCGTAAAACTTTGGCGTCATGGACACAATGGCAGACGCGATTTCATTAAGAGTCTTAACGACCGTCGCCGACACAGAACTTGTGCGGCGTGCGATTGCCGGGCGCGAAGACGGCTTCGAGGAGTTGGTGCGCCGTTACCAGCGTCCCATCGCGGCCTATGTGTGTCGAATGGTCGGCGACTACGACGCGGCGCTCGACCTGACGCAGGACGTGTTCATCAAAGTCTATGGCGCGCTTGAACGCTACAGCGCCGAGTACAAGTTCTCGACGTGGATTTACCGCATCGCGCACAACGCGGCCATTGATCATCTGCGGCGCGCAGGGATCGTGCGGCTCGAAGATTTTCAGGCCGAGGGCGAAGACGGAGCGACTTACGAGAAGCCTCTGGCGAGCGGCGCGCCGACGCCCGAACAGTTGAGCGAGCGGGCCGAGAGACGCGCGGAGATCGAGTCAATCGTGCAAAGCCTTCAACCTTCTTACAGGGAATTGATCGTGCTTCGCCACGCGCACGACATGAGCTACGACGAAATCGCCGAAGTGACCGGCCTGCCGCTTGGGACGGTCAAGAATCGCATCTTTCGCGCGCGCGAGGCGATGCGCTCGCAACTGTTGGAGCGCGGCATCACGAGTTTGTAGAACGCGAGGGGAACGGGAGCGACGATGGAGAATGTCGCAGCACAAGAGAGAGAGGATTGCGCGCGGACAAGCCTCACCGCCGCATATCTCGACGGCGAGCTTGAAGCCGCCGCCTCTTCCGTCTTCGAGCTGCACTTGAAAGAGTGCGGCGACTGCTCCGCCGCGCTCGCGGAACAGCGACGACTGCTCTGCCTTCTCGACGCCGCCTTCGATCAGACTTTTGAAAAGAGATTCGCGCCGCCGAAAGACTTCACGCGCGTCGTTCGCGCACGCGCGCAAACCGACATGACGGGCGTGCGCACACGCTCCGAGCGCACGCTGGCACTGAAAATCTGCGTCGCACTTGCCGCGCTCGCCTTCGTGT